>CANOFK010000220.1 GCA_947565265.1 uncultured Clostridia bacterium
GCCCCCGGAGGATAACCCTACCCCCCCGCCGGAGGATAATCCCACCCCGCCCCCGGAGGATGAACCCACCGCGGAGCCTACCGCGGAGCCCACCCAGCAGCCCGACTACACCGGGCCCAGCCAGGGCAACAATACCGGCGGCACCACCGGGAGCAGCAGCAGCAGCGCCCCCAGCGGCCCCCGCACCCCGCGGGGCAGCGGTACGGGCATCCAGCAGCCCTCTTTCGCGCCCAGAAGCACCATCTCCCCCAACACCCCGGCCACCAGCCAGCCGGACCCGGAAAGCCTGGAGCCCCGGTTCATCACCTTTGCCAGGGTCACGCAAAAAAGCAACTCCATGTCCCGGGTGCTGTTTTACAGCGGTGCCGGTTGCATCGGCGCGGGGGTGCTGGGCCTGCTGGTCTTAACGGTGTTCATCATCCGCAACCGCCGCATTGACGAGCGCAACGGCATCTTTGAGGAGATCGCCCATGCGGAGATCCGCCAGCCGGTCCAGGTACGGGGCCGCCGCCCCCAGGCCGGGCAGGGGAACCCCCCGGAAACCGCCCCGGACTATGACCAATATGACCAATATGAGCAATATGAACAACAGGAGCCGTACGACCAGTACGAGCAATATGACCGCCATGACGCCCACGCCCCCCAGGGCTACGAGGCCCCCCAGCCGTCCCTGCACCGGCCAGAGCCCGAATCCCTGGCCATGCCGGTAAACGGCAGCCTGTACACCGAGGAGTTCGATATCCCCCAGCCGGGCTACCAGCCCCCCGCGCCGGCCGCCCCCACAGCCCCGGCCCCGGCCTCCCTGTATACAGAAGAGTTCGAACCCCTGCGGGAGGGCCCCACCCCCGGCGCACCGGGGCTCACCTCCCTGTATACCGAGGAGTTCGTGCTCCCGGAGGACATGGCCCAGCCCCCGGCGCCCCCTGCCCCAACCCGCCGGGCACCAGCGCCCATGCCCCCGGCCGCTCCCAGCCACCGGCAGGCCCCCACCCGGCCCCAGCCCCGGCAGGACGCCCAGTTTGACACCAACGAACTGCTGCGGGATATCCTGCGCGGCGATGGCCGGCAATCCAAATAGCCCGCCCAAATCAAAAACAGCCAGGCAGTCAACCTGCCCGGCTGTTTTTCTTCTTCCGGCAAAATGCAAGTGCCCTCTTTCGCCCGGTCCCCTTACTCGCAGTCAAACACCTGCCCCGGCGCGGAAACATCCATCAGCAGCGGCGCGTACGCCTGGTAATGGGGGTCGGCCTTAAACAGCGGCACCACCGAGTAATCCCCCCACATATGGATGGGGAATACCCGCTTGGCCTGGGCCGTTTCAAAAAAGTACCGCATCCCCAGGTCAAAGTCCGCCTCCTGCCGGGGGTCCAGGGGCACAAAGGCCGTGTCGATGGGCCTCCCGGCCAGGGGCTCCAGTTCCTGCCGGTATATCTCCCGCATCTGGTCGTTCTGGTACGGGGGCGCGCCGTCCCACACCCAGCAGTTCAGGTCGCCCGCATGGTAAAGGAGCCTGCCCTCGCACTCCACCAAAAAGGCCACGCCCTGGTCGGTAGATTGCAAGGTGGCAATCTTCAGCCCGTCCACCTCATAGGCCCGGCGAGGGGCCACAAAAAGGGTGTTTTCCCGCTGCCCTTCCGGCACCCGGCTCTCCCAAATGTCGTCCGAAAGGATGAACCGCACCCGGCGCCCCGGCCGGGCCGTTTCAAATACTTTGGGAGAGAAGTGGTCGCCATGGCAGTGGCTGGCAAACACATACAGAGGCTTGTCGCTTTGGGGGATGTCCCCCTCGTACCAGTCAAACAGCAGGCAGCAGTTTTCCAGTTCCACATGGTAGCAACTGTGCAGGATGAAGGTCACTTTCATCAGACTCACTCCTTGTCCTTACCAGCCCAAAGATTTCAGGTATTCCCGGCTCATGGCCACAGCCTCCATGGGTGTGCGGCCTACAGACTGGTCCTGCTCCACCACCACCCACTGGGCCCCGGCGTCCAGGGAGGCCGCCAGTATGCTGGGGAAGTCCTGCATCCCGCTGCCCACAGGCCGGAACTCAAAGTAGCCCTTGTTCTCCTGCTCCTCCACGTCGGTGCCAATCAACTGGTACATATTCCCCGGTTTCCCCTCTTTGTAGAAGTCCTTCAGGTGTACCACCGGGGCCCGGCCGGTATATTTGCGCACATAGTCGGCGGGGTTTTCCCCGGCCACATTCACCCAGCAGGTGTCAATCTCCGTCTGCAACAGGTCGGCGGGTATGGTGTCGTAGATGTAGTCCAGGGCATAGCGGCCGTCGGGCATCTTCATAAACTCAAAGTCATGGTTGTGGTACAAGGTCTGTATGCCATGGGCCTTGCAGACCTTGGCGATCTCCTCAAACAGTTTCACATTCCCGGCAAACTTGTCCCCGCCGGGCCGGTCCTCTTCCATCAGGTAGGGTATGGCAATAAACTTCACGCCAATCTCCTCATACTGGCTCACCACGCCCTCCATGTCGGCCACCAGCTCCTGGAAAGGCACATGGGCCGAAACCGCCGTCAGGCCCGCCCCGGCAATGGCCTCTTTCACCTCTTTGGGGGTAAGGCCATACAGCCCGGCCAGTTCCACGCCGTCATACCCCATCTCCTTCAGTTTTTTCATGGTGCCGGCAAAATCCTTCCCGGCGTCCTCCCGCACAGAATAGACCTGCACGGCAACAGGCAAATGGTTCATACAAAAGACCTCCTATGTTGAGATAAAAATACCGCTGCCTCTATTTTATAGGAAAAATGCCAAAAGGTCAAGATAGCGGTTGAAAAACCCGCAGTCTTTTGGTAAAATAAAGCAACGGGCCGCCCAAAGCCCCCCAGGCTGCCGCCCCTCCCCCCTCCCCCCGCCAAAGCCCCACTTGGCCGGGGTGCAGGGGCGGCCTTAAGCCCCTGCCGGGGGTTTGGGGGCGAGGGGCGCCGGCGGCGGCCGTTCCGAGCCGGCCGGGCCGG
>CANOFK010000221.1 GCA_947565265.1 uncultured Clostridia bacterium
AGATGGTTGTTTCTGGGTAAAAAGACGGCGTTTTCGATTTTTCAAACAAGCCCTAATCCCCCCGTCAGCCAAAAAGTAAACCATCTCCTAACTTTTCTAAGAGCCTCTACCCCTTCTTTATAAAGAAGGATAAGTAGAGCCATTCTCGGCCGGTCAAGCGCGGCCGAGTTCGCTTGCGAACGCAACTGCGCTGGCGGGTTGTGGGGCAGCGCCCCACAACCTTCAGCGCCCGCCCAATTATCTAAAGCCAGGCAGTTGCATCCTGGGCGCACATTTGATACAATAAGCAATACAATGGAAAGGAGTGATCCAAATGGATTTACTGTCCCTAAAAAGCGGCACGGACGTCCGGGGCATTGCGGAAGAAACCCCGGCGCACGGGCCGGTAGAGTTGGATGACGGCGTGGTAGAGGCCATAGCCGCCGCGTTTTTAGTGTGGTGCGAAAAACGGCTGGATATACCGGCCAAAAACCTACGGCTGGCAGTGGGCCGCGACTCCCGCCTGTCCGGCCCCCGCATCACCGGGGCGCTGGAGCGGGCTTTCCGGGCCGCCGGCGCCACCTGTTATGACTGCGGGCTGGCCTCCACCCCCTCCATGTTCATGGCGGTGCTGGATATCCCCTGCCACTGCGCGGTACAGGTCACGGCCAGCCACCATCCCTGGTACCGCAACGGCCTCAAGTTCTTCACCAAAGACGGCGGCCTGGACGCCCCGGACATGGAAGAAGTGCTGCGCCTGGCCGGGGCCGGGGCCTGTCCCCCCAAGGCCGAAGGGGGAAGCTGGCAGCCATGCGGCCATATGGAGCAGTACGCCGCCCATCTGCGTAAGGTTATCCGGGCCGGTGCCGGCGGGGCAGAGCGCCCCCTGGAGGGTTTCCACATTGTGGTCGATGCCGGCAACGGGGCCGGGGGCTTTTACGCCGGGCAGGTGCTGGCCCCCCTGGGGGCGGATATATCCGGCAGCCAGTTCCTGGAGCCGGACGGCCGGTTCCCCAACCATGTGCCCAACCCGGAGGACAAAACCGCCATGGCCTCCGCCAGCCGGGCGGTGGTGGCGGCCGGGGCCGACCTTGGCGTGGTCTTTGATACGGACGTAGACCGGGCCGCTGTGGTAGACAGCCACGGCCGGGAGATCAACCGCAACCGGCTGGTGGCCGTGGCCGCGGCCATCGCCCTGGAGGATGCCCCCGGCGGCACGGTGGTCACAGACTCCATCACCTCCGACGGCCTCCACGATTACATCGAAACCACCCTGGGGGGCCGGCACTGCCGGTTCAAGCGGGGGTACAAAAACGTCATCAACGAGGCCCAGCGCCGCAACGCCCTGGGGGAGGACTGCCCCTTGGCCATAGAAACCAGCGGCCACGCCGCCCTGCGGGAGAACTACTTCCTGGATGACGGGGCCTACCTGGTCACGAAGATCCTCATCAAGCTGGCCGCCCTCCGGCGGCAGGGCCAGGGGCTGGAGGACCTCCTCTCCCCCCTGCAAGAGCCCGCCGAGTCCCAAGAGGTGCGGGTGCCCATCACAGACCCGGACTTCCGGGCCCGGGGCGGGCAGCTTATCGAAGCCTTGACGGCCCACGCCCAGGCAGCGGGCTGGCAAATCGCCCCGGACAACCACGAGGGCGTCCGGGTGTCTTTCCCCGCCGGGCAGGGGGCGGGCTGGTTTTTGGTGCGCCTCTCCGTCCACGACCCCATCCTGCCCATCAATATAGAGAGCAACGTCCCCGGCGGCGCAGGGCTGATCCGGGACAAGCTGCGGGCCTTCTTCGCCACCCACGCCCAGGGCCTGGACGTGGCAAACCTATGAGCGGCCGGGCCCTGGTGGCCATGAGCGGCGGGGTAGATTCCAGCGTGGCGGCCCTGCTGGTGCAGCGGGCCGGGTACGAGGCCTGGGGCGTCACCCTGAAACTGTTTGAGGGGGAACCCGCCGGCCCCGCCGGGGAGAAGGCCTGCTGCTCCCTGGAAAGCGTAGAGGACGCCAGGGCCACGGCCCACCGGCTGGGTATGCCCTTTTACGTGTTCAACTTTGGGGCCGACTTCCGCCGGGAGGTCATGGACCGCTTTGCCGGCGCCTACCAGCGGGGGGAAACCCCCAACCCCTGCATTGACTGCAACCGGTACGTCAAGCTGGGCAAGCTGTTCCGCCGGGCAGAGGAGCTGGGGGCAGGGTACCTTGCCACCGGCCACTACGCACGGGTGGCGCGCTGCCCCCAAACCGGCCGCTGGCTGCTGAAAAAGGGCCTGAGCCCGGACAAAGACCAAAGCTACGTGCTCTATAACCTCACCCAAAGCCAACTGTCCCGGCTGCTGCTGCCTCTGGGCGGGCTGACCAAGGCCCAGGTGCGGCAGATGGCCCAGGAGGCCGGTTTCCGCAACGCCCACCGGCCGGAGAGCCAGGATATCTGTTTTGTGCCGGACGGGGACTACGCCGGGTTCATCCAGCGCCATACGGGCACGCCCGCCGTGCCGGGGGACTTCACAGGCACGGCGGGGCAGGTGTACGGCCGGCATAAGGGGATCATCCACTACACCGTCGGCCAGCGCAAGGGCCTGGGCCTGTCGTTCCCCCAGCCTATGTACGTGTGCGGCATCCGCCCCCAGGAAAACCAGGTGGTCCTGGGCCGGCAGGAGGAACTGTTCTCCCAAAAACTGGTGGCCCGTGACCTGAACTTCATCGGGGTGCCGGCCATCCCCACCCCCATGCGGGTGACGGCCAAGGTGCGCTACCGCCAACAGGAGCAGCCCGCCACGGCCCTGCAAGTGGACGGCGACCGGCTGCAAGTGGTGTTCGACCAGCCCCAGCGGGCCATCACCCGGGGCCAGGCCGTGGTGCTCTACGCCGGCGACCAGGTCCTGGCCGGCGGCGTCATCACCTGAAAGGGCCGCGGGGGCTCCTCTGAATGGGCCGTGGGGGCTCCTCGCCCCCACACCCCCCGCCAGGGGCTAAGACCGCCCCTGGACCC
>CANOFK010000222.1 GCA_947565265.1 uncultured Clostridia bacterium
CACAAAGGCGGGCAGGCAGGGGGCCAGGTCCCCTGCCGTTACCCCCGGCCGGTAAGTGGGGGTTACACCCCCAAACCCCCGGCTGGGCCGGCCCTCCAAAAGGTCGGCAATGCGTTGGGCCGGGGCCCGGTAATCCCCGCCCCCCAGGGCAAAGGCGGCGCGCTCTATCCGCCGCTGGAACGCCACCCCGGCCAGTGGGCCGCTGCCGCCAAAGTCCTCTGGCCCTACCCCTACCAGCAGGGCCGCGTTGCTGTTCTGCCCGTCCCTGGCAAAGGGGCTCATGCCGTTGGTGACAATGCCCCCCAACTCCGAGGCCGCGCCTGTAACGGTGCCGCCCGGGCACATACAGAAGGTGTACACACCCCGGCCCGCCGGGGTACGGCAATTCAGCTTGTAATCAGCCGCGCCCAAGGCCGGGTGCCCGGCAAAGCTGCCGTACTGGGCCTGGTCAATAAGCAAAGCCGGATGCTCCACCCGCACCCCCACCGAAAAAGGCTTAGGCTCCATCGCTGCGCCCAGCCCCTCCAGCAGGGCAAACACGTCCCGGGCACTGTGGCCCACGGCCAGAATCAACCGGTTGCAGGGGATATGCTCCACACCGGCCGGGGTGGCCACCTCTGCCTCTTCCAATGCGCCGTCACGCACTTGCAGCCCTGCCAACCGGGCGGAAAACCGCACCTCCCCGCCCATGGCAAGAATGCTTTCCCGGATGTTCCGCACCACGCCGGGCAGGCGGTCGGTGCCAATATGAGGCTTGGCGTCGGTGAGGATTTCCGGGGGAGCGCCGGCAGCGGCCAGTTCCTCCAGCACCTTGCGGATGCGCCCGTCCCCAGTGCCGGTGGTCAGCTTGCCGTCGGAGAAAGCCCCGGCCCCGCCCTCGCCAAACTGCACATTGCTCTCAGGATCCAGGGCCCCGCCGGCCCAAAAGGCCTCCACCGAGCGCTGGCGGGCCTCCACTGGCAAGCCACGCTCCAGAATAATGGGGCGCTGGCCGCACTGGGCCAAAATCAGCCCCGCAAACATACCCGCCGGGCCAAATCCCACCACCACCGGCCGCCGGCCGGGCGCCGGCCCCTGGGGCAGCCGGTAGCGGTAGGGCCGGGCGGGCTGCACATCGCCCCCACGCAGGCGGGCCAGCAGGCGGTTCTCCCCTGCCACCTGGGCCTCTACCGAGCAGACAACGTGCACATCCGCCTTTTTCCGGGCATCCACCGATTTTTTGACCAGGCATAGGCCCTGCAATTCTTGGGGGCGCACCCGCAGCTTTTGAGCCGCTGCCCGCCGCAAGTCCTCCCCGGTAAAGCCCAAAGGCAGGTGCAGGTTATTGACACGTAGCACCGCAAGCCCTCCCTTCCCGTTTATGGTTTTTGCCGGCGCTGGCCTGCCCGGCCACAAGCCCTGTGGCCCAGGCCCAATGCAGGTTGTAACCGCCGCAATCCCCGTCCAGATCCAGCAGTTCGCCGGTCAAAAACAGCCCCCGCTGCCGGCGGGAGGCCATGGTAGACAGGTCTACCTCCCCCAGGGGCACGCCCCCGGCGGTGCACTGGGCCTGCTGCCAGCCCAAAAGGCCCTCCACCGGCAGGGAAAATGCCTTTACCCTGCCGGCCGCCCGGCCCAAAACCTCCAACGAAAGGCTTTGCAGGGGCTGGCCGGGGCCTAAGCCTAAGGATTTGGCCAGTTCCTGCCCTACCCGCAGGTTCAACAGGCCGGCAAACAGCTCATTGGCCGGGCGATGGGGGAACCGGGCCCGCAAATCTACCAGATATGCGGCCAATTCCTCTTCCGCAAAGGCCTCGGCCAAGTCCAGGCACAGGCGCAACCGGCCGGGGGGCAGGCCCCGCAGCCGGGCCGAAAGGTTCATGACGCAGATGCCCGACACCGAGCCGTCGCCGAAGATGACCTCGCCGCTTTCCGCGTACAGCAGGCGGGGGCCCTGGCACAGGGCGGCCCGCGCCTTGCAGCGCATACCCTTCATGGGCCTGGTGAGGCCGGCAGGGACCCGCAGCCCTACCAGCGACGGGGAAAGCTTGGTTACGCTGTGGCCCAACTGCCGGGCCAGCCGGTACCCGCCCCCGGCCCCCGGCGGTACGCTTCCCCCGCAGGCCAGCACCACCCGGCGGGCCTCTACCTGCCCGGCGCCGGCTATGGAAAGGGCAAAGCCCCGGCCGGTTTTTTCTACCGCCTCTACCGGGGCGGCGCAGCGGAGGGTTACGCCGGCCTGCTCACAGGCGGCCAGGAAAACCTTGACAACAGCCGCAGCCTGTAGGCTGTGGGGGTATACGCGCCCCTCCCCATCTGCCCGAATAAGCAAGCCCAGGGAGGCGAAAACGACCTGTATCCGCCGGGCAGGCCACTCTGCCAAAAAAGGGGCGGCCAGAGCCGTATCGCCATGGTATTTTTCCGGGGAAATGTGCAGGTTGCTCAGGTTGCAGCGGCCGTTGCCCGTGGCCAGCAGCTTGCGGCCGGGCTTGTCCCCGGCCTCGGCCAGGAGGACCCGGGCACCGGCTCCGGCGGCGGCCAGCGCGGCCATAAGGCCCGACGCCCCAGCCCCTACCACGGCCACATCATAGGGGGCCATTAGAGCACCAACCCCAGCAGCCCGTAGGAAACCAGGCACATGATGACATCTGCCACCAGGGTGCCCAGGGCTACGGAGAGCATGGCCGCCTTGAAGTCCATCTTCATGAGGGCGGCGGCCAGGGAGCCGGTCCAGGCGCCGGTGCCAGGTAGTGGGATTGCCACAAAAATTAGCAGACCAATCGTTTTGTATTGGTTGATTTTACCAAATTTGCTGCGACCTTTTTCCTCCATGCGGTCTACCAGCTTTACGAAACGGGTGTTGCGCATCCAGTCAAAAATTTTGTTGATGAACAGCAGGATGAACGGCGTGGGCAGCAGCGTGCCCACCAGGCAGATAAAAAACGCCGGCAGCATCTCCAGCCCCAGCAATTTTGCGGCTAAT
>CANOFK010000223.1 GCA_947565265.1 uncultured Clostridia bacterium
GCCCTGGGCTTTACCTATGTGGATACCGGCGCCCTTTACCGGGCCATTGCCCTGTATATGCTGGAAAACCAGGTGCCCCTTACGGAGCCCGAGGCGGTAATCGCCGCGCTGCCGGGCGTACAGGTTTCGCTGGAGTACGGCGAGGGGGGCCAGCGCACCCTTCTGTGCGGGCGGGATGTTTCCCAGCAGATCCGCACCGAGGAGGTGTCCATCGCCACCTCCCGCTGGGTAGCCCACATCCCTCAGGTCCGCGCCTTTTTGATAGGCCTGCAACAACAACTCGCCAAAAACGCCAACGTGGTCATGGACGGCCGGGACATTGGCACCGTGATTTTGCCCGGTGCCCAGCTAAAAATCTTCCTCACCGCCACCGCGGAGGAGCGGGCCCGCCGCCGCACCCGGCAGCTAGAAGAAACCGGCCAACTTGCCAATTACGCCCAGGTGTTGGAAGAGGTAGTGCGCCGGGACAAGCAGGATGCGGGCCAACTGGAACGCCTGCCCCCTGACGGGATCACCCTGGACACCACGGGCCTTAGCTTTGACCAGGTGGTGGAGCGGTTGACGGCCCTGGCCCGGCAGCGCATGGGCCTGCCGGAGGAGGGGGGTGAGGGCGTTGGCCCAAACGCTTAAGCCGAAACGCAAAACCGTGCTGTACGCCATTGGCCAGTTCCTTTTGGCTCTGTTCTATTACCCGGTATTCAGGATGCAGGTGAAAGGGCGGGAGAACATCCCCCAAACCGGCCCGGTGCTGCTGTGCTGCAACCATATGGCCAAGCGGGACCCGGTGATGCTGGGGGTGGCCGCCTGGCGCCAGGTGTTCTACATGGCAAAGGAGGAGCTGTTCCAAAACTGGTTTATTGGGGGGCTTTTGCGCAAGCTGGGGGCATTCCCGGTAAGCAGGGGCACCGGCGGGGCAGACGCCCTGGCCGAAGCCTACCGCCTGCTGGACAGCAACGGGATGGTAGGGGTATTTATCGAGGGGCACCGCTCTAAGGACGGGCGGCTGCAAAAGCCCAAAACCGGCGCGGCTTTACTGGCCTACCGCACCAAAGCCCCGGTGGTGCCTGTATGCATCACCGCCGGGGACGGGGGCCTGCCGAAGATGTTCAAGCGGCACATAGTGGTATTCGGCAAGCCCATCAGCCCCCAGGCGCTGGATATCCCGGACGACTCCGGGATGCAGTTGCGCAAGGCCAGCCGGGTGATCATGGGCGAGATCAGCGCCCTGCGGGAGGCCACCCTGAAGGAGCTGGGGCTGCCCTCCCAGCTACCGGAGGAGGTGGGGAAACCGTGAAGGTAGAGCTGGCCCCCTCCGCCGGGTTCTGCTTTGGGGCCCAGCGGGCGGTGGACATGGTGCACGCCCTGCTGGCCGGGGGCAAAAAGACGGCCACGTTGGGGGCGCTGCTCCATAACCCCCAGTTGGTAGAGGAGTTGGCCGCCCTGGGGGTAAAAATCGCCCAAACCCCAGGGGATGTGCCGCCGGGCTATGTGTTGGTGCTGCGTTCCCACGGGGTAGAGCTGGCGGTGGAAGAAGAGGCCGCCCGGCTGGGGCTGGAAACCGCGGACGCCACCTGCCCCTTTGTGAAGAAGATCCACCACCTGGCCCGGCAGGCCGGGGAGGAGGGCCGGGCCTTTATCCTGTTTGGCGATCAGGGGCACCCGGAGGTGCAGGGCAGCGTTAGCCACTGCACCGGGCCCTATTATGTGTGCAAAAACCGGGAAGAACTGGCGGATTTGCTAAAAACCCACCCGGAATTGGCGTGTGCGCCGGTAGCGGCGGCGGCGCAGACCACTTTTCACACGAAAGAATGGGAAAATTGTTCCGAAAGTCTGAAAAAACTATGTACAAACGCCGCAGTTTTTGATACAATATGTAATGCAACAGCGAAACGGCAGAAAGAGGCGCTGGACCTGGCCCACAGATGTGACGTGATGGTGGTCATTGGGGGCAGGAACAGTTCAAATACGGCCAAGCTCCGGGACATCTGCGCGGGGCAGTGTAAAACGTACCTCATCGAGAAGGCGAGCGAGCTTTACGGCTTGCCTGTGTTTTCCGCCGGCCTGAGCGTTGGCATAACCGCAGGGGCGTCGACCCCCGCAAGCATAATTAAGGAGGTACTAGATACCATGGCTGAAGTTAACAACACCGAACTGAATTTTGAGGAGATGCTTGAGGAATCGCTCAAGAGCATGAATACAGATGAGAAGGTACATGGCGTTGTCGTTGGCATCTCCCCCACAGAAGTCTATGTGGACGTAGGCAGGAAACAGGCCGGGTTCATTCCCGCGTCCGAGCTTTCCAACGATCCGGCGGCTAAGCCCGAGGATGTAGTAAAAATGGGCGACGAGCTGGAGCTGCTCATCATGAAAACCAACGACCAGGAGGGCACTATTATGCTCTCAAAGCGCCGGGTGGACGCCATGAAGGGCTGGGACGTGATCCAGGCCGCTCAGGAGAGCGGGGAAATTCTGGAGGGTAAGGTAATTGAAGTGGTAAAGGGCGGCGTGATCGTCCTGCGGGATGCCATGCGCGTGTTTGTGCCCGCTTCTCAGGCCACCGCCAGCCGGGGGGAGGACTTGACCGCTCTGCAGGGCCAAGAGGTCAAGTTCCGCATTATTGAAGTGAACCGCCAGCGCCGCCGGGCTGTGGGCTCCATCCGCAGCGTGCTCCGGGAAGAGCGCAAGGCCGCCCAGGCCAAGTTCTGGGAGCAGGTGGAAGAGGGCCAGAGCTACACCGGCAAGGTGAAATCCCTCACCAATTTCGGCGCTTTCGTGGATTTGGGCGGTGTGGACGGCATGATCCATATCTCCGAGCTCAGCTGGAACCGGGTGAAGCATCCCAGCGAAGTGGTGAACGTGGGCGACACCGTGGACGTATACGTAAAGGGCCTGGACCGGGAGAACAACAAAATCTCCCTGGGATATAAGCGTCCTGAGG
>CANOFK010000224.1 GCA_947565265.1 uncultured Clostridia bacterium
TGACCCCGGAGATGTTCACCGACAACCTGGGCGACGTGGCCGCCCGGCAGAAGGAACTGGTAGAGGGCCTGCGCTCTATGCTGGGGCTGACAGCCAAGGTAACGCTGGTGGCGCCTAAATCCATTGTGCGCAGCGAGGGCAAGGCTGTGCGCATCATCGACAAGCGGAAGATTTGATACAGGGAGGGACCACCTATGACAGTCAACCAGATTTCGGTGTTTTTAGAGAACAAGCCCGGCACGCTGACCACTATGACCGGGCTGCTGGCCGAAAGCGGCGTGGATATGCGGGCGCTTTCTTTGGCGGAAACCAATGACTTTGGCATTGTGCGCATTATTGTGGACGACGTGTATAAAGCCACCACCGTCCTTAAAGACGGCGGGTTTATCCATCAGTTGACCCCGGTGCTGGCTGTGCTGATCCCCGACGAACCCGGCGGCCTGCACAAGGTGCTGGAGGTACTGCGGGAAGCCGCCGTAAACGTGGAGTATATGTATGCCTTTTTGGGTGGCGGCGACGTAGACCACGCCTATATGATCTTCCGGGTGCAGGACACAAAGGCAGCGGGTACGGCCTTGGCCGCCCGGGGCATCAAGCTGGTGAACCAGGAAAGCATTGCCGAGCTGTAAGGCCCGTAACAAAAAAGGAGGCAGGGGTATCCCCCGTTTCCTTTTTTTGCGCTTACCTGCATATCTGCATAGCAAAAAACAGAACAGATAACCGCCTATGGCAAACAACGCCGTTTCCGTCTTTCCAACCTTTCAAGCAAGCCCCAGCAACTTGGCCCCATTGCCGCCCAAAATGGCCGCCTTATCCGCTGCTGCCAGCGGCTGCGCCTCCAGCCATGCCAGGCTCTCCGACTGGCTGCCCCAGGGGCTGTCGCTACCAAACAGCACCCGCCGGGCCCCAAAGGCTTGTACCAGTTCCATAAACCGCTGGCTGTCCAGTAGTTCCAGTTCCTCTTCCCGGTAATAGCCGTCCTCCAGGGGGCACATCCGCCCTGTGGAAAAGCTGGTGTCCAGCAGCACCGGCATATCCGGCAGCAGTTCCAGCACCTGGTCCCAGTTGCGCCAGCCGCCCATATGGGCCAAAATCAGATGCACCGGGCCCACCTGGCTAACCGCCCGGCGCACCATTTGGGGCGAGCACCGCACCTCGCCCGGGAAACCCACATCCAACCCTGCGTGGGTTGTTACAACCAGGCCCAATTCCCCCGCCCGTTCCAGTATGCGCAGGTAGCGGATATCGTCAAAATCCACCCCCTGGTATACCGGGTGCAGCTTGACCCCCTTCAGGCCCAAAGCCTTCATGCGTGCCAGTTCGGCGTGCCAGTCCTCGTAATCCGGGTGCATACAGCCAAAGGAGAGGAGCCCCGTTTCCCCCGTATGCCGGTTGATGGCCGCGGAGGCGTCGTTGATGTGTTCCACCTGCCGGGGCGCCGTGGCCACCGGCAGCACCACCGAAAGCCCGATCCCGGCCTCGGCCATAGAGGCCCGCAGCCCCCTTTCCGTGCCGTCTGTAAAGGGGCGGGTATGGCTGGCCGCGCTGAGTTTCCCCAGGGCCCCGGCAGCTATTTTATCTGGAAAGCTGTGGGTGTGTATGTCTATGATCATTTTGCATTCTCCTGTCCAGTAGCGCCCCCGGCGGGTAGGGCCTAGGGCGTGTTCACATAAGCTGAGTATGCGGATTTTGGGCAAATTTTTGTCAGATTCAAGGCGAAAATTTGCAGACGTACTCGCGTACTTCAAAAATTTTCAACGCAGAAGATGGCAAAAATTTGCCCAAAAAACGCGTGCGAACGCTTATGTGAACACGCCCTAGTTCATATACCGCACCTGCTGGGTTTCCTCCATGTCAAACACCGTCAGGTGGGGGGCAGATTTATTCTCTTCCGTCAGGCGCACGGCCGTAAGCTGGCTGTTGCCGTAGCTGCGGTAGTAGTACACGCCCTGGGTGGCATTGGCACAGCAGGTATAGGTTGTCACACTGCACTTGCTGTCCTCCAGCATCACCGCCCCCCGCACAATGGAAACCGCCTCCATGATGTGGAAAAACTGGGCAATGGAACTGGCGTCATCGGCGGCGCACAGGGAGTTCATCTTACAAAAGCAGGCCCTGATAAACCGGGAAGTGGGCGAGTCATCCCCCGGCAGGCCAATGGACCCCATGCCCGCGCCGTAGGCCTTTAGCCCCAGCCCGGCAGAAAACCGGTTCTCCGCCGGACGGCAGCTCAGGTTCATATAGGTGTTCAGGTTCATCTGGTGAAAGGGGAATTCCGGGTTATTGGTCAGCACCCCGGCCGGGTTATCGTACACGTGCAACCCGGCGCTGGTCTGCTCCACCACCACCGAGTCCGTGCCGTCGCTGATCATCCAATGCAGTTCCGCCACCCCGGTTGTCCTGGAAAAAGGCACCCCTGTCAGGTTAACTGCCCGCAGCTCCCGGCGCACCTCCTGCATACCGGCAAAATTCCCCAGCACCCAGGGGATAAACTCATAGGGCGTCAGGTTCAGCTTGCCGGGCTCCGACTCCCTGTAACGGGCGTTGCCCGTAAAATTCAGCCCCGCCATGCACAGCCCCTTTTCATTGACTGCCTCGGCATACAGGGGGTATTCCCCCGCTACCGCAGCCATACCCACCATCGCGTACCAGGTTTCCAACCGCTGGCCGTTTTTCAGCGGGAACACATACCCCCTGGGCGTAACCACCACCTTCTCCCCAAAGCGGTAGTCAATGTCCATACTCCTGCCAAAATAGGCGTCCTGGGTTTTCATTGCAATACAAGTGCACATATTACCAACCACCTTCCGCGCCGCTGCGCCCGTCACCTTTTCCCTGCTGATTTATAGTATGACGGCAAAGCCCGCAGATATGCGTAGCCCAAGGTTTAGGCCTTGTTTGAAAAATAAATATTGCACAAATTGCGGGTT
>CANOFK010000225.1 GCA_947565265.1 uncultured Clostridia bacterium
TCGCCCTCTACGGCGGCCAGGGGGCACAGGGAGAGGCCCGCCACCAGCAGCCACTGGAGGGGGGTGAGGGCCGCGGTTTTGAAGATGGCGGCCAGGGGCGGGAACAGGATGACGCTGACCATCAGCAGGGCGCAGACCAGGCAGGCCAGGTTCAGCCGGGCGTTGGAGAAGGGGCCCACCTGCCACAGGGAGTGGGGGGAGCGCATATTATAGCTGTGCACCAACTGGGAGAGGCTGAGCACCGCGAAGGCCATGGTGCGGCCGATTACCGGCTGGGCGGGGTCGGGGTCGAACCAGACGCGGCCCATGGTATAGGCCAGCAGGGCCAGGGCCCCCACGAGGCAGCCCTCCACCGCCACGGAGAAACCCATGCCCCCGGCAAAAACGCTTTCGTCCCGGCGGTGGGGCGGGTCTTCCATCACATCCCGCGGGATGGGCTCGGCGCCCAGGGCCAGGGCGGGGAGGGAATCGGTGACCAGGTTGACCCACAGCAACTGGATGGCCAGCAGGGGGGCGGGGGCGCGCATGAGGAAGGCCAGGAATACCACCAAAATCTCGCCGATATTGCAGGAGAGCAGGAAGTGGATGGTTTTGCGGATGTTGTTATAGATACCCCGGCCCTCCCGCACGGCGGCCACGATGGTGGAGAAGTTGTCGTCGGTAAGCACCATGTCGGCGGCGGATTTGGCCACCTCGGTGCCGTTTTTGCCCATGGCGCAGCCGATGTCCGCAGCCTTGAGGGCCGGGGCGTCGTTGACGCCGTCGCCGGTCATGGCCACCACCAGGCCCCGGCGCTGGTAGGCCCGCACCAGCTTGACCTTGTGCTGGGGGGACACCCGCGCAAATACCCGGCAGTGCTGAAGCTGGGCGGCCAGCTCGCTTTCGGAGAGGCGGTCCAGTTCGGGGCCGGTGAGGGCCTGGTCATGCTCGCCCGCAATGCCGATGCGCCGGGCTACGGCCAGGGCCGTGGCCCCGTGGTCGCCGGTGATCATCACCGGGGTGACGCCGGCCCGCTTGCACTCCAGCACAGCGGCCCGTGCCTCCGGGCGGGGCGGGTCCTCCATGCCGATGAGGCCGCAGAAGGTGAGGCCGCTTTCCAGTTGGCGGTCGTCACCGGGCAGGTGGGGCACGTCTTTATAGGCCACGGCCAGCACCCGCAGGGCCCGGCCGGCCAGGCGGGCGTTATCGGCCAAAAGACGGGCCTTGGCGGCCCCGGTCAACTCCACGGCGCTGCTGCCCCGCATCTGCCGGGTGCAGCGGGCCAGGAGCACGTCGGGGGCGCCTTTGGAGATGACGCGGTAGCCGTTTTCCGTGCGGTGGGCGGTGGTCATCATTTTGCGGGCGGAGGTGAAGGGGATCTCCCCGACCCGGGGGTAGGCCCGGTCCAGGTCCGGCTTTTTTTGGCGGCAGGCCCGGAGGAAGGCGGCCTCGGTGGGGTCGCCGGCGGGGGTATCGCCCTGAAGCTCGGCATTATTGCACAGGGTGGCCAGGGCCAGGGCCTGCTGGGCCGCGGGGCTATCCAGGGGCTCGGCGCCAAAGGCACCGCTGTAGGCGGTGACGGACATTTTGTTTTGGGTGAGGGTGCCGGTTTTGTCGGAGCAGATGACCTGGGTGCTGCCCAGGGTTTCTACCGCGGGCAGGTGGCGGACAATGGCCCGCTTTTGGGCCATGCGCTTGACCCCCATGGCCAGCACGATGGTGACAACGGCGGTGAGGCCCTCCGGGATGGCGGCCACGCCCAGGCTGATGGCGATCATGAACATTTCAAGGGGCTGGATCTTTTGCAGCAGGCCCAGCAGGAAAATGGCCCCGCAGATGGCCACCACCCCCAGGCCCAGCACCTTGCCGGTTTGCCGCAGCTTGCGTTGCAGGGGCGTTTCGGGGGAGGATTCCTCCTCCAGCATACCGGCGATGCGGCCCACGGCGGTGTCCATGCCGGTGGCGCACACCAGCCCTACCCCCGCCCCGGCGGCAATGCCCGTGGAGGCGAACACGGTATTCCGCCGCTCGGCCAGGGGGGCGTTTTGGGCGCAGACGGTTTCAGCGTCCTTCTCTACCGGGGCGGACTCGCCGGTGAGGGCGGATTCCTCGGTGCGGAGCTCTACCGTGGAGAGCAGGCGCAGGTCGGCGGGGGCCATATCGCCGGCCCGGAGGATGACCACATCCCCCGGAACCAGGCCGGCGCTGTCGATGGTCTGGCGCTTGCCGCCACGGATTACCCGGGCATGGGGGGAGGAGAGCTTTTTCAGGGCGTCGATGGCTTTGTCGGCCCGGAGCTCTTGGACCGTGCCAATGACGGCGTTGCATACCACAATGGCCAGGATGATGATGGAGTCGATGTACTCGCCATTGCCCTGCATGGCCGAGGCCCAGAAGGACACAGCCGCCGAGGCCAACAGGATGAGAACCATGAAGTCTTTGAACTGGCTGAAGAAACGGGCTAGGACGCCCTGCCGGTGGGCAGGACGGAGCTGGTTGGGGCCGTGCCGGTTAAGGCGGCGGGCTGCCTCGGCCGGGGAAAGCCCTTGGTCAGGATTGGCGCCTAAAGCCTCGGCGGCTTGCTGGCGGTTGAGGTGATGAAGTTCCATGTTGTTCCCCCTAAGAGTAGTTGGTTAAGCTATATGTGCCGCCCCTATGGATTATGTGTGTTGCATTGCCCCTGGAACTCTGCTATAATGTTTTGTATGTGGTTGCTTTTTGGCTTCCGGCGGCCTGAGAGTTGGCATGGCCAACTCTTGGGCGTTGCCCCTTTGGAATCCCCACCACTTTTGAAAAAGTGGACAAAACTTTTGCGTGCGCTTGCGGGGACGCTGGCTGGAACCATTGGGTAGGGGGATGACGAAATGTTTATGTTTTTGTTTTTTCTTGTTCTCTTTCCGATTCGTCTTTTCTTTTTCTTCTTTTTCACAGTGTACTTTTCCTTTAC
>CANOFK010000226.1 GCA_947565265.1 uncultured Clostridia bacterium
GATGCAGCCATTGTGGCCCGTGCATTGTCCGAACTGGGCATCAACCTCTTGCATACCTCGGTGGTAGGGGATAACCCCCAACGCCTGCAAGAGGCAGTGGAAACGGCTATTGGCCGTAGCGGCCTGCTGATCATGACAGGGGGGCTGGGGCCCACCACCGATGACCTGACCAAAGAAACTACCGCAGCGGTAGCCGGGAAAAGGCTTACGCTGCACCAACCCAGTTTGGAGCGCATACAGAACTATTTTAATGAAAAGCAGGTCAGCGAAAACCAGGCCAAGCAGGCCTGGCTGCCGGAGGGCTGCATGGTGCTGCAAAATGATAACGGCACGGCGCCGGGCTGCGCGTTCCAGGCAGAAAACGGCTGTACCATCATTATGCTGCCCGGCCCACCCAGCGAGCTGGCCCCTATGCTGCACAACTATGCCGTACCCTACCTGAAACAGAATCAGGAGTACACCATCGTGTCCCATAACGTGCATATATATGGCAAGGGCGAGGCCCCTGTTGCCCAGATGATGGATGATTTGCTGCATGGGGAGAACCCGACCCTGGCCCCCTATGCCAATGAGGGGGAATGTTACCTGCGGGTAACGGCAAAGGCCTCCAGCCAGGCAGAGGCAGACCGGCTTTGCCAGCCGCTAATCGGGGAGATCAAAAAGCGGCTGGGGAATTTTGTTTACGCCGTGGACGTGGACAGCCTGGAGGAATTGGTGGTAGGGCAGCTACAGGAGCAGGGTAAAACCTTGGCTACCGCCGAAAGCTGTACCGGCGGGCTTTTGGCCAAGCGGTTGACGGATGTTTCGGGTGCATCCGGGGTGTTCCATATGGGGGTGGTAACGTACGCCAATGAGGCCAAAGAGCAGCTTTTAGGTGTGCCCCATGATGTTTTACTGGCTCACGGGGCCGTCAGTAAGGAAACGGCGCAAGCAATGGCCCAGGGCATCGTCAAGGCCAGCGGCAGTGACTTGGGTATTGGCATTACCGGTATAGCCGGGCCGGAGGGGGGCACGCCGGAAAAGCCGGTGGGGCTGATCTACATTGCTCTCAGCGATGGAAAAGAAACCTGGGTGGCGAAACGTGCGCCCATCGGCCGTACCAAAAGCCGGGAGTGGCACCGCCACTGTGCGGCCAGCCAGGCTCTGGACATGGTGCGGCGCTACCTGACCGGCCTGCCGGTGGTGGAGGACCAGGAATATGAGGGTGATAAAACCACCCGGAGATGAGGCCCCCCACAGGCCGGTAGGCCGGTTTGCCCCTAGCCCTAGCGGGCAGATGCACCTGGGGAACCTGTTCAGTTGCCTGTTAGCCTGGCTGGCAGTTCGCGCACAGGGAGGGCGGATGATACTGCGTATGGAGGATCTGGATCCCCAACGCACCAGCCGGGCTTGGGGGGAGCGGCTGATGGAGGATCTCACGTTTTTGGGGCTGGACTGGGATGAGGGGCCTTACTGGCAGTCGGAGCGGGGGGCATACTACCAGCAATGCCTGGAAAAGCTAGAGGCGCAAGGGTTGGTGTATCCCTGCTTTTGCTCGCGGGCGGAGTTGCACGCCGCCAACGCCCCCCACGCCGCTGACGGGGAGTACCTTTACACCGGAAAATGCCGGTGGCTCACCCCACAGCAGATAGCGGAACGGGCCAAAAGCCGTCCTCCGGCCCTCCGGCTGCGGGCAGAGGGCCGCATGGCTCTCACCGACGGCCACTATGGCGACTACAGCCAGGACTTGGCCCAGGATTGTGGGGATTTTATCCTGCGGCGGTCGGATGGGGTGTTTGCCTACCAGTTGGCCGTAACGGCGGACGACGGCGCTATGGGCATTACCCAGGTGGTGCGGGGGCGGGACTTGCTGTCCTCTGCACCCCGGCAGTTGTACCTGTACCGCCTGTTGGGGTTGCAACCGCCGGCGTTTGCCCACATCCCACTGCTCCTAGCGCCGGATGGCCGGCGGCTCAGCAAGCGGGACGCGGACATGGGCTTGGATGCCTTACGGGCGCGGATGGGGGCGGAGGAGATCATAGGCAGGTTGGCCTACCTTGCGGGGCTGCTGAAACGGCCACAGCCAGTGAAGGCTGCTGATTTGGTGGGAGAGTTCGCTTGGGAGAAAGTGCCCAAAGAGGATGTTGTGCTAAATTTTGCGCTGTTTTAGGGGGATAATCCGTTATAATGCTGAAAGTGTCCTTGACATATTTTTCTATACCCACTATAATGAAGGTAGAGGCTTGGCGAGGACAGGCTAAAAACAGGAAAGAAGGTGCTGGTATGGGAAAGTTAAGCCGGATTGCAGGTAGATTGGTGGCGTTGGGGTTAGTGGCTGC
Source organism: uncultured Clostridia bacterium (assembly GCA_947565265.1). Taxonomy (GTDB): domain Bacteria; phylum Bacillota; class Clostridia; order Oscillospirales; family Acutalibacteraceae; genus Acutalibacter; species Acutalibacter caecimuris. The sequence goes on from CANOFK010000226.1 coordinate 2,319, forward strand.
TTTATCCGTAACGGCACTGGCGGTGGAGGGCGGGCCCACGCCGTCTGCATCGCCGGGGCCGGGTAGGCCGGAGGATCAAGTGCAGGTTAACCAGTTGGCCATTGACTGGTGCCAGGAAAAGGGCCTGATGTTGGGCAACGGTGATAGCTTTGACCCTATGATCCCGGCCAGCCGGGCCATGGTAGCCGAGGTGCTCTACCGGCTGGATGGCGGCCAGGGGGAATTCCCCACCGGAACGTTTGAGGATGTGGCTGACGGTGTGTGGTACGGCCAGGCAGTAAGCTGGGCCCACAAGCAGGGCCTAATGTTTGGCACCGGCGGGAACAGTTTCTCTCCCATCCGCCATATTACCCGGCAGGAGTTGGCCTGTGTCCTCTACCGCCGGGCGGGCTCGCCGGAAACTTGGCAGGCTACCTGGCAGTGGGATTGGCAAGAGTTGGATGACGGGGAGGACATTGCCCCCTATGCCCGTATGGCAGTACAGTGGGGGATGGAAAGCTATCTGCTCCCCCATTACTATTACAGCGATGGGGAGCATCACCAGTATTACCTGCCTAGGGGTACGGTGAGCCGCAGTGAGTTGGCGGAATTACTGTATAAGCTATACC
>CANOFK010000227.1 GCA_947565265.1 uncultured Clostridia bacterium
GCTGGGGCTGGAGATCATCACCTATATGCGGGAACGGATGGATAAGCTTTCCGCCGAAACCGGGTTGAACTTCACCCTGTTGGCCACCCCGGGCGAGGGGCTTTCCGGCACCTTTACCCGGTTGGACAAGAAGAAGTTCGGGGTCATAGAAGGCGTCACTGACCGGGAGTACTACACGAACTCCTTCCACGTGCCGGTCTACTACCCCATCACGGCTTTTGAAAAGATCAAAAAAGAGGCCCCCTTCCATGCCCTGACCAACGCAGGGCATATCAGCTACGTGGAACTGGACGGGGATGTCTGCAAGAATATCGACGCTTTTGAGAGTGTGATCCGCTATATGAAGGAGGCGGGCGTGGGGTACGGCTCGGTGAACCATCCGGTGGACCGGGACCCGGTGTGCGGGTATAATGGCATTATAGGCGAAACCTGCCCCCGCTGCGGCCGCCGCGCCGGGGAAGGCGTCCCCCTGGAAAAGCTGGAGGAACTGCGGAAAAAATACCATGATGTGCCCGACTATTCCAGCCTGATCAGTTGACCCAAAGGGTGGTGGCTGTCAGTTTTGCGCCATTTTTGAAGGGCCCAAAAACCTTTTGTAGGGGTTTGGTTTGGGGCTTTCCCACTTCTCTGAAATTCACATATTTTTAGTTTAATATACTATTTTTAGGAGGAACCTACTATGTCAAACACATCCAAAAAGAACGCGAACATCACCGGAACCGATCAGATCATGGTTGGCGAGGGGCGCGACTTTGAGCGCATCCGCCGTATCACCGGCTATCTGGTAGGTACCATCGACCGCTGGAACAATGCCAAGCGCGCGGAAGAGCGAGACCGGGTCAAGCACTCTATGCGTCAGGAGCCCCGCGTATGAACCTGCTACTTGTCAACGACGATGGGATCTCCTCGCCAAGTCTGTACGCGCTGGCCGCGGCTTTTTCACGCAACCATGTGGTTACGGTAGTAGCCCCGGACGGCAACCGCAGCGCCATTGGCCACGGCATTACCCTGCGCGCGCCTATCTTTGCCCACCGTATCGATTACCCCCTGGGGGTGGCGGCCTGGGCGGTTTCCGGCACCCCGGCGGACTGTACCCGCCTGGGCCTGTTAAACCTGGCCCCCGGTCCGGTGGATCTGGTCATCTCCGGGCCTAACCGGGGGCACAACGCGGCCTCTGACCTGCTGTATTCCGGCACAGTGGCCGCCGCGCTGGAGGCCGCCATGCTGGGGGTAAAGGCCATTGCCCTTTCTACCCCCATAGGGGCCGACGATCAGCAGACCATTGAAACCTTTATTAGCCTATATGGCCTGCTGGATCTGGAAAACGATTTTGACCAGGTGCTGAACATCAACCTGCCCGACCTGCCGCTCACAGAGATTCGGGGGCTGCGCTGGGCCGCTTTGGGCGACAACCAGTGGCAGGGCCCCTATGAGCAGCGCATCACCGAAAACGGCCAGCCTGCCTTTTACCCGCCCAGCCGCCCGCCGCAGATCACCCCCGGCAATACGGACGACTGGAACAGTTTGAATGACGGCTACATCACCCTGACGCCCCTGACCTACCGGCTGGAACAGCCGATTGAGGGCCGCCGGGAACTGCCCTGGCAGTAGGTGGCCCCATGACGCTGCAAGTGGCCGGTATCGTTAGGGAATCGATTGTTGACGGGCCCGGCATACGGTATGCTGTGTTTGTGCAAGGCTGCCCCCACCACTGTCCGGGCTGCCATAACCCGGGAACCCACCCCTTTGCAGGGGGCAGTGCTATGGATACCGCCGGTATTTTCGCCCAGTTCCAGGCGGACCCACTGCTAAAGGGCATTACCCTGAGCGGGGGCGAGCCCTTTTGCCAGGCGGAACCTCTGGCAGAACTGGCCCGGCTGGTGCACGGCACCGGCAAAGATGTGGCCGTGTACACCGGTTACACCTTTGAGGAACTGGCTGCCTCCCCTGACCCGGCTGTGGCCGCCCTGTTGGAGGAAACCGACCTGCTCATCGACGGCCCCTTTGTGGAGGCCCAGCGGGATATAGACCTGCTGTTCCGGGGTAGTAGCAACCAGCGGCTCATTGACGCAAAAGCCTCCCTGACGGCGGGCCGGGCGGTGCTTTGGGAGCCGTAAATAAGCCCTTAACCCCAGCCATTGGCCGGGGTGGGAATAATCTTAAGGAGTTTTTAGCATGAAAAAGAGAGTGCTGGCCCTGTTGCTGACCCTATGCCTTTGCGTTGGCTACCTGCCCCTAGGGGCGGCGGCTAAGACCATGCCCTTTAAAGACGTGAAACCCACGGACTGGTTTTACGACGACGTGCAGTATGTGTATGACAACAGCCTGATGGCATACCGCTACCGCACCAGCTTTGAGCCCAACCGTTATGCCAGCCGGATCACCCTGGCCGGGGCGCTTTACAATATGCAGAAATACGCTAAGCACGTGCGCAGTTCCCTTCCCTTCAGCGATGTGAACACCAAAACCACCGCGAAGTACTTTGCCACCTGGGCGGACAGCCGGGGCGTTGCCAACGGCACCGAGGATCACAAGTTTTCTCCTGACGGCAACGTGACCAGGGAACAGGCTGCGGCCATGTTCTACCGCTACGCCGTGCTGTACAAGGGCGCCAGCCGCACCACAGTTTCCCTCAGCACTTTCCCTGACGCCAATAAGGTGAGCAGCTACGCCCGGGAGGCTATGGCCTGGTGTGTTGCCAATAACATTATTGTCGGCAGCACCAACAACGGTAGGATTGTACTGGATCCCAAAGGCACCGTTACCCGTGCCCACCTGGCAGCATTTGTCCACCGCATCAGCAAACTGTCCTTTACCGGCACCGGCTACGAGAAAACCATCACCAGCTTAATCAATGATCAAAAAGGCCTCAACCGCGCCACCTATGCTGACTTGACC
>CANOFK010000228.1 GCA_947565265.1 uncultured Clostridia bacterium
GGAAACCGTTACGGTAGAGGGCTTTTACGACGGGGACGGCACCTATAAGGCCCGGTTTATGCCCAGCTTTGAAGGGGCGTATACCTACGAGATGGGCGGCAGCTTTGGCGAGGCTGTGGCCGGCGGGTTTACCGTGACCCCGCCGAAAGCGGGGAACCATGGGCCCATGCGGGTGGTGGGGCAGTTCCACTTTGCCTATGAGGACAGCACCCCCTATTACCCGGTGGGCACCACCTGCTATGCCTGGGCCCATCAGCCGGAAGAGGTGTACCGGCGGACGCTGGCGGAGCTGGACAAGGGGTATTTTAACAAGATGCGCTTTTGCGTGTTCCCCAAGCATTACATCCACAATTTCCGGGACCCGGTGACGTTCCCCTATGAGGGCACGCCCATGGACAACAGCGGCCTGTGCGAGGAGAACTTTACCTATGAGATGGACATCTCCGGCAACCGGTGGGACTTTACCCGGTTTAACCCGGCGCACTTCCGCCGCATAGAACGGTGCCTGGAGGACCTGATGGAGCGGGGGATAGAGGCGGACGTGATTGTGATGCACCCCTATGACCGCTGGGGGTTTAAGTCCATGACCGCGGAACAGGACGACCTGTACTGGAAGTATGTGATTGCCCGGTTTGCCGCCTACCGCAACGTGTGGTGGAGCTTGGCCAACGAATATGACCTGCTGGCGGCCAAGACGCTGGAGGACTGGGAACGCTACGCCGGGATCATCTGCCAAAACGACCCCTACCGGCACCTGCGGGGCATCCACAACTGCATGGCCTTTTACGACCACAGCAGGCCGTGGATTACCCATTGCAGCTTACAGAGGCAGGACCTTTACCGGCACGTGGAGTATACGGACGAGTACCGCACCCGCTGGGGCAAGCCCATTGTGTGGGACGAGATCAGCTACGAGGGGAACATTGACATGGGCTGGGGGAATATCTCCGGCCAGGAGCTGGCCAGGCGGTTTTGGGAGGCTGCCCTGCGGGGCGGCTATGCGGGCCACGGGGAAACCTTTGTGGACGAGCGGGAGGATATCCTGTGGTGGAGCCACGGCGGGGAACTGCATGGGGAGAGCCCGGCGCGCATCCGCTTTTTGCACGGGATACTGCGGGAAACCCCCGGCTACGGCCTGAAACGGGGCCATGGCAGCTTTGACGAGGTGGTGGGCGTACCCGACGGGCCGGGCTTTTTGGCCTTTGGCGGCGCCGGGTACGAGATACACTACTACGGGTTTGGGCGGCCCAGTTTCCGGGACTTTACGAAACCGGCGGGGGAACAGTGGAAGGCGGAGGTTATAGACACCTGGGAGATGACCGTGACCGGCGCCGGGGTGCACGAGGGCAAGTTCCGCATAAAGCTGCCGGGGAAAGAATACATGGCGGTGCGGCTGACCAAACTGCCCGGCTAAGTACGGCGGTAAAAAAAGAACCTGCCCTGTCCGCGCGGCCCTGTGGGGCGGCCCGGATGGGGCAGGTTTTTTGGTCGGTTATGCCGGTGGGCGCGGGCCTGGTCAGGCGCCGTGGCCCTCCAGGTCGCGGACGATGGGGGGGAGCTGGGAGATCATGTTGTCCATATCCTCAAACATGGCGCTTTTGGTGGTACCCAGGCGGCTGGCGTTGTTGATGTGCGCCTGGACCTGCTGGTTCAGGTCCTTGATACGGTCAAAGAACTTGCAGATGACCTGAAGCTCTACCTGGGAGTTCTGGATGACGCTGGAGATCTCCTCCTGCACGTCCAGGGCGCTGTCCGCGGAGGCGGTGATGCTTTGGAAACTCTCATCGGTCTGGGTCACGATGCCCACGCCCTGGCCCAGGGTGGCCTGGGAGTGGGCGATTTTGCCGCTGAGGGCATTGGCGTGGGTTTCGATATTGTTGACCTCGGCGTCTACCTCGCCGGCCAGGACCTTGATCTCCTTGGCCAGGTCCTTGACCTGCACGGCCACCACGGCGAAGCCCTTGCCGGCCACGCCCACCCGGGCGGCCTCGATGGAGGCGTTGAGGGCTAGGATATTGGTTTCGTCGGCAATGGACACGATTTTGCCCATGCACTGCTGGATGCCGTTGATGGCGGCCTGAAGCTGGGCGAAGGTTTCCGCCATTTCCGTATAGGAGCCCTGGACGGCGGCGGAAACTTTGCCAAGCTCTACCATAAGGGCCTGGGCGCCGGAAACGCTCTCTGCGATGCCGGCGCGCACCTGGCCGAACTGGCCGGCGGTTTCGTCGATATTGGCGAAGGAATCGCCCAGGTCCTGCAGCTTGTTCTGGAACAGGGCGGCCTCTTGCACCACCCCGGAGAAGGAGGAGTTGACCAGGCTGAGTTCTTGCAGGGCGGCCACTTCCTTTTGTACCAGCTCCTGCCGGTACTGGCCCAGGCTTTCGGCCACGTGCAGCACCGGGTACAGGTCCTGGGGCTCCTGGGGCTGGCGGGGCTTTTGTTTCCGATTAAAAAAGATACCCATGGTGTCCCCTCCTTTACTCAAAGACCACGCAGGTCATGGACTGGTTGACAAAACGGTTGTTGTAGTGCTCGCCATAGCCCACCAGGCCGGCGTGGCTGTCCAGGACCGCCATATCCTGCAAATAGCGCTGCATATAGCCGTGCTGGGAGAACAGCTTGTAGCGGAACAGGCAGTTGACGGAGAAAACGGCGGAGCGGCGGGGGAAGTCGGCGGTGATTTGCCGGATGGTTTCCTGGGTGATGGCTTTGTAATCGCCCAGCTCCAGCAAAAGGAGCACGTCGGAATCATTGACCTGGCGGAAACAGGCCAGGGCGTTGCCCACCACCTCTTTGATGGAGATGATGCAGGTGTCGTCCCCGTTCAGCTTGCCGAAGGGGTTTTGGAAGGTGCGGGTGAGGATCTCCTCGTCGGTAACATG
>CANOFK010000229.1 GCA_947565265.1 uncultured Clostridia bacterium
AAGGGCCACCACCATCAGCGAAGGGGCGCTGACCAGCCCCGCGGACACGGCTGTATCCCCGATAACCAGGCCGCCCACAATGCTTACGGTGGCGGACAGGGATCGGGGGGCCCGCAGGCCCGCCTCCCGCAGTACCTCGTAGAGGAAGTAGAGGATGAGGGTTTCTGCCATGACGGGAAAGGGGGTTTGGGCTTCGGACTCGGAGATCTTCAGCAGCAGGGCTTCGGGGAGCATCTCCGGGTGGTGGGTGGCAATGGCCACGTAGAGCCCCGGCAGGAAGGCGCTGAGGAAAAAGGCGATATACTTGAGCCATCGGATAAAGGTGCCGTAAAAGGGGCGGGTCAGGTAGTCGTCCAGGGTCTGGAAGTTCTCTACAAACAGGAAGGGCACCAGAATGGCGGTGGGCGTGCCCTCTACCAGAATGGCAATACGGCCCTCTTCGATTTTGCCGCAGACCACGTCCGGGCGCTCGGTGACGCCTACGCCGCTGAACATACCGCCCCGCTCTAAAAAGCTGATCAGGTAGCCTGCCCCCAGGGTGGTGTCCAGGTCATAGGTTTGCAGCTTTTGGCGCAACTGGGCCAGGATGGAGGGGCTGGCCACCCCCTCCAGATAGCACAGGGCCAGCGGGGTGTGGCTGCGGCTGCCCGCCTCGGCCTTTTCAAACTTCAGGGCTGTAGTCTTCATCCGGCGGCGGATCATGGAAATATTGTTCTGGTAGCTTTCCGTAAAGCCGTCCTTGGCCCCCCGCTGCATCACCTCGTTTTGGGGCTCTTCGGGGCCGCGGCTCTCGAAACCCTGGACCCCGAACACCAAAGCTTCCCGGCAGCCGTCGATACACAGCACAGCGAAACCGCTCATCAGCAGCACCAGCAACTGGGGCATTTGGGTTTCCCGCTTTTGCTCTACCGCCCCCAGCACGGTGGTTTCGATCTGCTCCAGCAGGGCCGGGCCCTCCCCGGCCAGCTTGCCCGTTTCCATCAGCGGGTTTAAAATGCTGAGGGTAATGGTCTGCTTGCTGACCAGCCCATCCAGCCCAAAAAGGGCCGCTTTTGTGCCGGCAAGGGTCAACTCGCGCATCATAAAATCCATCGCATTGGTAAACTGCCCCTGTAGGTACTGCTGGTTTTCTTGCAGGCTGGCGGATACCTTTTCCATGATCCCATCTCCTTTCGGCGGGCAGGACGCCCGGTTTCGCGGATAAGGGATAGTGTAGACAGGCAGCGGCAGATTATGCGGATAAAGCGGCGGGAAATGTGGGAGAATAAGGGTATATCATGCGCGAAAAGAGGGATTGGATGCTCATTTCTCTGGTACGGACTTTGGTGATGTACGGGGCTATCCTGGTCAGCGTGCGGCTGATGGGCAAACGGCAGATCAGCCAGTTGCAGACCTCGGAACTGGTGGTAACGCTTTTGATCTCGGAACTGGCGGTGATGCCCATCCAGCAGCACGACGACCCGCTGTGGAACGGGCTGGTGCCCATGCTGGTGCTGGTGGCCTGCGAGATTGTGGTGTCGTTTTTAATGCTGAAAAGCGGGAAATTCCGGCAAGCTGTGGTGGGGAACCCCATTGTGGTGATTGCCAACGGCAGGGTATTGCAGCACCAGATGCGCCGCCTGCGGCTGAGCACAGAGGACCTGTTTGAGGAACTGCGCCGGGCCGGGGCCTTTGCCCTGGAAGATGTGGCCTATGCCATTGTGGAAACCAACGGCACCATGAGCGTGCTGAAACGGTCGGCGGCCGATTGCCTGACCCCCAAACAGGCCGGGGTGAAAGCGGCGGCCGAGGCGCTGGAGGTGGTGGTGGTCAGCGACGGGCAGATCTCCCAGCACTCGTTGCAACTGTGCGGGAAAGACCCGGCCTGGCTGCGGGAACAGCTCCGCTGCCAGGGGACCGCACTGGAGGAGGTGTTCATTATGACAGCCCGGACGGACGGCAAGCAGATGATCATCAAGAAACAGCCGGAGAAGTAGCCCCCAGGCTGTTTGCCCCCCTGCCCTATTGCCAAGGGGCGGTTTTCATAGTATAATATCCCCACCGGCAGGAGGGATACGCAATGGGACAGCAGGAACTGGACGCTTTGATGGCACAGCTTTTTGGGGCGCTGCGGGAGGTGGGCATCCCCCTCTCCCCCCACATCAGCCCGAAGGTGAAGGTAAACAACCGGGCCAAGCGGCGGCTGGGCTGCTGTTTCTTTCGGGAGGGCTGCATGGAGATTGAGGTATCGGCCTTTATTTTGCAGGACAGGGAACTTTTGCGGCTGACGCTGGCCCATGAACTGCTGCACACCTGCCCAGGCTGCCGCAACCATGGCCCCCGCTGGAAAGCCTACGCCCAGACGGCCAGCCAGGCGCTGGGGATGGACATACAGCGCACGGTACCCTGCCAGGGCCCGGCCGGGCCCCTGCGGCATGAGGAAGTAAAGTATGTGTTGCAGTGCCAGGACTGCGGGGCGGTTATAGAGCGGATGCGGCTTTCGAAAGCGGTAAAGTGCCCCTGGCGTTACCGCTGCCGGTGCGGGGGCAGGCTGAAACGTATCCATTGACATTTTGGGGGGAATCAGGTAGAATAGAGAAAACAGGATGAGAGGGAATGTGCCATGAAACGTATTTTTTCGGCTGTTTGTGCGGTGCTGCTGGGTTTGCTGCTGGCCGGCTGCTCGGTGCCGGATGCTTTGCAGTTGGACCTTTACCAGGGATGCGGCAACAGGCTTAAGCTTTTGCACCTGAATGCCAGCACCCAGGAACGGCGCCAGCGCATTGAGGCCTTTGAGCGGCTGTGGCAGGACGCCCAGCCCTTAGAGAAGGATATTGCCCTGTTTGCCTAAACCCGGACTATGAACTGACCGTTACCCGCAAGGGGCAGGCTGTGACCGTGA
>CANOFK010000230.1 GCA_947565265.1 uncultured Clostridia bacterium
CGGGGGAACAGAAGCGAAAAACTTGGGAAGAAAGAAGATGAGATTTGAATGAAATACTGTGTTTGCACGGATGCCGTTTTCATGGGCAAGGGATCCATTGTGGATGCAATGGATCAGGTAAAAAAGGCGGGTTACCAGGCCATCGAATTCTGGACCTGGTGGGATAAGGACATGGATGCAGTGGCAAACGCACAGCAGCGGCTGGGCCTGGAGGTGGCCACCTTCTGCACCAAATTTGTAAACCCTGGTGACCCTGGCCTCCAGGCCGATTATCTGGCTGGGTTGAAGGAGAGTGCCGCAGTGGCTAAGCGACTGGGCTGTTCCACTCTCATCGCCCAGGCGGGCTGGGAATTTGAGAGTTTTCCCAAGGAGATCACCCGCAAACAGCACCGGGCCGCCCTGCTGGACATCATGCGCCGCGCTGCGGAGTTCGTGGAGAAGGAGGGAATCACCCTAGTCATCGAACCGTTGAACACCAAGGTCAACCATCCGGGCTACCACCTGTCCACCTCGGAAGATTCCTTTGATCTAATTGACCGCATCGGCAGCAAACAGGTCAAGATCCTGTTCGACATCTACCACCAGCAAATCACGGAGGGAGACCTGATTCGGAATATCACGGAGAACATCGACAAAATCGGCCACTTCCATGCCGCCGGCAATCCTGGCCGCAACGAGATTACCAAGGGCGAAATCGCTTACCGCCATGTGTTTGAGGCCATTAAAGCCCTGGGTTATGACCGCTATGTGGGTTTGGAATACATGGTAGACTGCGATCCGCTTCCCGGCCTGATTGAGGCCCGGGAAACGGTGCTCGTGTAACGTATGATATTGCTAAAACAACAAAATATTAAGGAGAGATCATTATGAAAAACAGCAAGGAAATTTTGAATGTTGCACTTGTCGGCTGCGGCTGGATCGGCGAGGACAAGCACGTCCCCTCCATTCTGGCAACTCCCGATGTGCGTCTGGTGGCCCTGTGTGACGTGGAAGTTGCCAAGGCCCAGCGCTTTGTGGAACTGTTTGGTCTGAAAGACGTGGTGGTGTACAGCGATTATAAAGAGATGCTGAAGGATCAGAGTATCGACATTGTCCATATTGCGGTACCCAACCCCCTGCATTGCCAGCTTACCTGTGATGCTCTGGAGGCGGGCAAAAACGTGTTGTGTGAAAAGCCAATGGCCACCACCAAGGCGGAGTGCGAGAAGATGATCGAGACTGCCAAGCGCATGGATCGAAAGCTCACTATTGGCTATCAGTGGCGTTACCGTCCGGAGGCCCTCAAGGTCAAGGAGATCTGCGAGAGCGGCCGCTTGGGGGATATTTATTATGCCAAGGCCAATGCCACTCGCTACTGTGGCGTACCCGCCTGGGGGCAGTACCTCAATGGCGGAAACGGCGGCGGTGTGTATATCGATGGTGTGCCCCATGCGTTGGATCTCACCCTGTGGGCCATGGACAACTATGAGCCCGTCAGCGTAAAAGCCAACCTCTACGACAAGATGAAAAACCATCCTGAGGGTTGCATCTGGGGTGGCTGGGAACAGGACGAGTTCAAGGTGGAGGATAGCGGTTTTGCCGTGGTCACCATGAAGAACGGTGCCACCATCTATATTGAGGCTTCCTGGCGGCTGAATATGCTGGGCGAGGACATGAAAACCACCCTGTGCGGCACTGATGGCGGCCTAGACATGGCGGGTGAACACCAGGTTCGTCTGAACGGCATCGCCTACGGCAAGCCTTACGTGACGGCGCTGGATACCAGCGACCCCATGCCCCCCTTCTCCATCAAGGCCATGGCCCCTGGCTTGGCCGAGGTGCGCCATTTTGTGGATGCCGTTCGCAACGATACTGAGGTGTTTATCAAGCCTGAGCAGGCCATGGTGGTCACTCAGATCATTGAGGGTGTCTACGAATCTGCCAAAACCGGCAAAGAGGTCTTTTTCTAAGCGGTGGGCAGCATGAAAACAATTCAGGAAATGGCGGCGCTGACACCAGAGCAGCGCAAAGCGCCCTACGCGGCCTTTTACGACCGCCCCGCCCCGGTCATACCCCCGGAATGTTTGCAAATCATCGAACATGGCAGCGATATGGACCCTGCGGACGCCATCACGGATCTCAATATCAGCGCCATGCTCCACCCGGATCGGATCAAGGTAGAAAACGGCTACTGCATCCTGCCAGATGGAACCGGATATGTTGCGGCGCGCCATGTAATGCCCGGCGTTACCTTTGATATGTACAAATTCTGGCTGGGCTGGTGGAAGGCGGAGGATCACGACACCCGTTACAAAATATGGTGCCCCGGTAAGCACACCGCGGCTTTCTATACGTACACTTCCGAGGAGATCGGGGGCAAGCTGGAGGAGATCTACTTCGGTAACAGCATTACCCATGATCCCCGGCTGATTAGTTTGGATCCGGATGAGATGTCCCGCTCTGTCTGTGTAATGGCTGATGGCGGAAATGCCATGTCTAAAACTTACGGGGCCCCGCCGGAGGAGCCGCCGATGTGCGGGGTGGTTTGCCACTTTATCTATGAGGAGCCAGGTGTGCCTGGTATCACAATGCGCAGCCGGTTCTGGCAGGGCTGTCAGGCGCTGGGAGGACATATTGTACCCCTGCGTGCTCCCGGCCAGCGGGTGGAATTGGAGCGGCTCCACGGCCTGTTCGAGCACAATTGCCTGGAGATGAACGGCCTGGGGGATCTGCTCCCCGGCCTGTATCGCCAGCAGGTGTTAGAATCTGAATAGCACCAATTAAAATTATGACATAGGAGCGAAAGGATTATGGATTTTGTGGCCTACAACGAAATTTTGATCTGTGACAAGCCCATTCGAAACGAGGTGGTAAACGGTGC
>CANOFK010000231.1 GCA_947565265.1 uncultured Clostridia bacterium
AATAATGCCCACCCCCCGTCAAAAGTTCCCAAAGATTCTTAAACCTCCCCCCCAAAAAGAAAAAAGAAAGCCCCCCCCAAAGCGCCGGATAAGGAGAACCCGCCCCTTCAAGAAAAAGCGTCCGCCCCCACAAAAGTCTTTGAAGATCCTTCGACTTCATCTTCCATAAAACCGAAGGTCCTCCCGTTTTCAGCCCACAGCCCGCCGCTTGCCGCTGACCGTATCCAGCCGCACCCGCAGCACAGCCACATGGGCGGCCTGTTCCGGGGTAAAGGTAAACGCCTTCCCCGCCAAGTGCCGCAAGATGGCCGCCAACCCCGCCGCTTTCTCCTGGTAGCTGTCCAGTATCTCCGCCCTGCCAAAGCCGATCACGCTCTCATAGGCAAAGCTGTGGGCGCAGGCAACGTCCCCGGTAAGCAGCCGGTGGCCGCCGTCAAACTCCAGGCAGACCGCCGGGTTTTCCCGCAGGATATCCAGTTTCCTGCCTGTTTTCGCGCCGTGCAGGTATACCACCACTTGTCCGTCCTCCTGCTCCACGCCAAAGTTCATGGGTACCACATAGGGGGTCCCCCTGTCACACAGCCCCAGCCTGCATACCTGGCACCGCCGTATGATCCCCATCACCTCGCCCCTGTCCGTAACTTCCCTGTCTTTGCGCCTCATGCCGGTTCCTCCTTCTATACCATAATCGTACAACTCTATTCTATCCTCCCCCTCCCCCTTTGTCAACCAATCCCGCCCCGCAAAAATTCCTGGAACTCCTTAAGCCGCCGGCCCCGCCCACACCCGCGCAAACAGCGGCAGGCCCCTCCCCGCCGGGAAGTGCCTGCCCAAAGGCTATCTTTTTTTCACCGGGATCAGCAGATCCAGTTGGGTGCACGCGGGCTCCCCCTCTGCCGTCTGCCGGATATGGTCATAATAGTTCAAGTGCTCCTCCAGGCACCCATACATATCCTCCGGCGTGCCGGAGCCGTTGATCTCATACTCCTTGCTCTCGTAAGCCCACCGGAGCAGCCAGTCCCACTCGTGGAAGTTCCCCATCTGGATGCAGTGGGCCGCGTAGGTCCCACCAGGGAAGCGCTTTTTCTCCAGGGGGGCGGGCACCTCCATGTCCTCCGGTATGGCCAGCCAGAATTCATACCCATACTCGCCCCCCTCCGGCGGCGGGCTGGGGTGATTAAAGCCGTACAGGCGCATACTGCCGCCCTTCTCCCACAACTTATGTTCCCTGGCAAAGTCCGCAATCATCTGCCCGGCATGGTCCTCCGGGTTGGGCCCCACATAGTGGGCCGTTGCCACGGCCGTGGCGGGCAGGTGCACAATGCGCACATCCTTCAGCTTGGCCTCGTTCTGTTCCGCGCGGTTCAATTCTTCCATCCTGTTTGCACGCTCCTCTATGGTTTGATGGGAAGGCCCCAGCGCCCCAACCAGTTCCAGTATCTCCCCGTCCTCCAGCAAGATGCGCCCCGCGGGCAGCCAGTAGCGGCTTTTCAGCGCTGTCAGCAGTTCCTGTAAAACGCCCCGTATGGTTTCCAGCGCCTCCAGTTCCCCGCCCAGTTCCGCCACCTTCCCCTGGAATACCCGGATCGCCGTCTGCGCACTGGCGTCGTCCATAATCTGCTGGATGCTCCGCAAGGGCAGCCGCAGCTTGCGCAGCAGGATGATCTGCCGCAGCCGCCTGACAGCCTCCCCGTCATACACCCGGTAGGCATAGCCCTCCCGGCGCCGGCTCTCCAGCAGCCCCAGCTTTTCGTAGTGCCGCAGCATCCGGGTGGACACCCCAAAGGTCTGGGAGATCTCCGTCACGGTCATTTCTTCCATCACGCCGTCCTCCTTCCGGTAAACACGCCGCCGGCCCTGTCGCCCGCGCCGTGCCCACTACCGCTATCATACACTGCGACATCGTGTCCAAGTCAAGGGGCCGCCAAAAAAAATTTTCTCAAACAATCCCAAACACGCTCAAACGCTCCCCAACACGCCCAAACCGGCCCAACCGGCCTACACTACAGGGCCAGCTTTTGCAGCCCCTGGGGCTCCACGGCCTGCAACTGCTCCTGGCACCAGCCGATCATCCCCCTGTACAGCCCCTCTACATCCTGGGGGCCCAGGGCCGCCACCCATGCGGGGTCTGCCGCCCGCAAAAAGCCCTGCTCCCGGCTGCTCAATAGGGGCAGCATGGCGGCTTTCCGGTTTACCAGCGGCTGATGCCTGCACAACAGCCAACTGCGCAGGCAGAAGAACGCCGCCTTCCCCAGCCCTGGCAGGGCCTCTTTGGGGTCGCTGCCGTACAGCCAGGCATGGCAGGCCCCGTGGTACAGCGCCGAGGCCCCTACCTGCAAGGCGTCCCAGGCGTCCCGCCGGGTCAGGGGCGGCAGCAGTTCCCGCAAATCCCCCCGCACCGGTATGGTGTCCACCAGCAGGCTCACCCCGTCAAACCTGGGCCACTTTTTCAGTTCCCCGGCCCCGCAGATAAACCCGCAGGCCAGTTCCCCGCTGGGCATTCCCCGCACCAGTTCCCGGTAGCGGGAGAGCTCCTCCACCCCCACCGCGTCCAGCACCGTTACCATGTCGATGTCGCTTTCCGCCGTGGCCTCCCCCCGGCCGTAGCTGCCCTGATACCCCACAAAGCGCAGCCTGGGCCCAAAGGCCCCCTCCAGCTTTTGGGCGAAATCCTCCGCCCAGGCAGTAATCTCTATCACAAAGCCTCACCTCCTAAAAGTCATCCCTGGCGGTATGCCCCGCCCATAGCAAAAGCCCCCGCAGGGCTTGTCCGCGGGGGCTTCCGTTTTATTCTCCCTTAGATGGAAGCAAAGTACACCAGTAATAATAACAACAGCAGAAGGATTACAAGC
>CANOFK010000232.1 GCA_947565265.1 uncultured Clostridia bacterium
TTACCATCGAACTGGATAACCAGCTTGCCAAGCGTGCGGATACCACCTGGCGCACCGACCTGTGGGAATACCGTATCGCCGATAAGAACACCGTAGAAATATCCGTGGAAACCACGGTCAGTTCCTTACTGCTGAGCCTAAACAATGTCAAGTACCTGACATCGGCAGCGATGGACGATACAGCCGGCGGCTTTGAGGGAAAACCCCGTTTCCTTATATACTATGCCTCTGCCGGGGAAAAGCTGTGGGATATTGCCAAGAGCCACCGGGCGCTACTGGCGGATATCCGAAACCAGAACGAACTGTTTGACGATATTGTGCCGGAGGCCAGCCCCATCATTATTTGCAACCGGTAAATGCAAAACGCCCCAGAAAGGAAGGAAACTGTGAGTATGGAAGATTTCAACGTATACAAAGATATACAGGACCGCACGAACGGGGAGATTTACATCGGCGTGGTAGGGCCAGTGCGTACCGGCAAATCCACCTTTATCAAGAAATTTATGGATACGGTGGTCATCCCCAATATCCCAGACGGCCTGCAGCGAGAGCGGGCAGTGGATGAGCTTCCCCAGTCAGCAGCTGGCCGCACAATTATGACCACAGAGCCCAAGTTCATTCCTGAGCAGGCTGTGTCTGTTCAGATTGACAGTGATGCCATGTTCAATGTGCGCATGATCGACTGTGTAGGCTATATAGTCCCCAGCGCCATTGGCTACATAGAGGAAGATCAGCCCCGCATGGTGCGCACCCCCTGGTTCGATGAACCCATCCCCTTTAATATGGCCGCGGAAATCGGCACCAAAAAGGTAATCACCGAGCATTCGACGATTGGCCTGGTTATCACGACAGACGGCAGCATCAGCGACATCCCACGGGAGGAGTATGAGGAGGCCGAGGAAAGGGTTATTGATGAACTGAACCAGACCAGCCGCCCCTTTGTCATGCTGCTGAACTGCGTATCACCCGGCGACCCGTCCTCCAAGGCCCTGGCCGCAAGGCTTTCGGAGAAGTATCGCGTGCCGGTGTTGCCGGTAAACTGTATTGACATAACCGAACAGGACATCAAGGAGATCATCGCCAGCTTGCTGTACCAGTTCCCTGTGCGGGAGGTGGAATTGGCGGTACCTGGCTGGGTGGCCTCGCTGGGCGCGGACCATTGGCTGTACGCCTCTGTATTTGGGGCGGTCAAAGACTGTTGCGCCATTAGCCGTATGCGGGAAGTACGGGGTATGCTGGACGGCGTACGGGTCTGCGACTCCATCCAGGCGGTCAACGTGCGGAAGATCGACCTGGGGAGCGGCTGTGCCAGCGCCGAACTGATTTTTGACCAGTCCCTGTTCTACAAGATACTCAGCGAAAAGACCGAGTTGGAGATCCATGACGAGTCCGAACTGCTGGCCCAGTTGATCGAGATGACCCAGATAAAAAAGACATTCCAAAA
Organism: uncultured Clostridia bacterium; assembly: GCA_947565265.1. GTDB lineage: Bacteria > Bacillota > Clostridia > Oscillospirales > Acutalibacteraceae > Acutalibacter > Acutalibacter caecimuris. Next base: position 1,445 of record CANOFK010000232.1, read on the forward strand.
GCTGCGCCAGGCCTATGATGATGTTCTGGAAACAGGTTACGGGATCGTCATGCCCGAAGTGGAGGAATTGACCCTGGAGGAGCCACAGATCCTCAAGCAGAACGGCAAGTATGGCATCCGGCTAAAAGCCACCGCGCCGTCGATCCATATGCTCCGCACCCAGATCAATACGGAGATCACGCCGATTGTGGGCTCCGAGCAGCAGTCGGAGGAACTGGTCCTGTACCTGCTCAAAGAGTTTGAGGAAAACCCGGTGAAAATCTGGGAGTCCAACATTTTTGGCAAATCCCTGCACTCCTTAGTCAATGAGGGTATGCACAACAAACTGTACCGTATGCCCAATGACGCCCGCGAGAAGGTACGGGAAACCATCGAGCGGATCATCAACGACGGCTGTAGCGGCCTGATCTGTGTTATACTGTAATGCAGGATCAGGAGAAATTACGGGAGATAGACAGCCTGGGCGAAGAGGACAGCATGGCCCAGGAGGAATTTTGGGAAACGCCGGAAGTGGAGGCAAGGCGGGGGTGGGGCGGGGCCCCGCTGTTGCAGGCGGTTATCTGCGCGCTGGCGTTGTTGGCACTGGTATTTTTTAAGTTTACCGATGAGGAGAAGTACCGGGAAATTTCCCAGTGGTACGGTAACGAAATGGCCCAGGAAATAGAACTGCCGCAGTGGCAGGGGACAGCTCCTGCGCCGTCCCCATCCCCAACGCCGTCCCCATCCCCCAGCCCCACGCCACCCATCCAGGCAGATACCGCGCCCCTACAAATGCTGTGATTACGATAACGATAGGGAAATGTCAGGTGCAGGTCTACTTTTCCTGTTTCGCGCTGCTGGCCTTTTGCTGTATTTTTAACGGTATGGGTGGCGGCGCAGCCTGTTTTCTGGCAGTAATCTTACATGAATGCGCCCACCTGGCAGCCATGTGGGTATTTGGGGTGTATGCGTCCCAGGTAACGCTTACCGCGCTGGGGTGCAGGGTAGTGCCCAGTAAAGGGAAAAACTTGCCAGACTGCCGGCAGGCGGTGGTTTCCCTGGCTGGGCCGGGCGTCAACTTGCTATGTTTCTTGCTGGCACTTGCCCTGGGGGCGGCCCAAAGCACTTTTGCCGGGGCTAGCCTGGCCTTGGGCATAGCACATAGCCTTCCTATAGAGCCTCTGGACGGCGGGTTAGCCCTACGGTACCTTCTACGCGCCAGGCTCGGCGGGCCACGGGCAGAAAAGCTTAGCCGGATGCTCTCCGCCCTTTTCCTGTTCCCATTGGCTGTATTGGGGTTCCTGGTCCTGCTACACACCCGGTACAACTACTCGTTGCTGGCATTAAGCGTGTACCTTATGCTGTATTTGGTGTTGGGCCGGGATTACGCCCAGCCTTGACCCACAATATTTTTCCATCCGCTTGCAA
>CANOFK010000233.1 GCA_947565265.1 uncultured Clostridia bacterium
ATCAGTTTTTGATGACGGAGAGGTTATCTTTGATGTAGATGGCGCCGGAGAGGACGGTGACAGCGGCCACGGCCCAGCAGAGGGTTTGGGTGCCCAGGGAGAGGAGCAGGGCGGCGTCCGGCGGGAGGAGGGCGGCCAGGAAGTAGTAGAGCAGGATGGCCACCATTTGCAGCACGGTTTTCACCTTGCCCCACATATTGGCGGCAATGACTTTGTGCTCTGCCGCGGCTACCATGCGGATGCCCGCCACGGCGAACTCGCGGAACAGGGTGGCGGCCAGCACCACCGGATGGCAGACGCCGTCCAGCAGCATATAGATGAAGGCCGCGGTGGTGAGCATTTTGTCCGCCAAAGGGTCGGCGAATTTGCCGAAGTCCGTTTCCAGGTGGCGCTTGCGGGCGATTTGGCCGTCCAGCAGGTCCGTGAGGCTGGCCAGCGCAAAAATTACCCCCGCCCCAAGGCTCCACCACCGGCTGAACGTGCTTGTGCCAAAACCTACCATGGCCGCGCAGACCATGAACAACGGCACCATCGCCACCCGCAGCAACGTCAGCTTGTTGGGTAAATTCATCTTCATCCCTGACCACCCCTCTACGCTCTTTTCCCCTAATTATACCACGCTTTCCCTATTTGTCAATTCCTGCTTTTGGCCTCCGGTTGCCTCTTGCCTCCGGCGGCTGTTTTGCCTCCGGCGGCCCAAGGGGTTTCACCCCTTGGGAATCCCCACCACCTTTGAAAAGGTGGACGAAACTTTTATGTTTCGCCTTTTCTGTTTGCTTTCTGTTTTTTTGGGGCACTAAAAACCCCCCGCCCTGGGGTGGGCGGGGGGATTTGCTGGCTGGGGGTTAGGATTGCAGCCAGAGGAGGGCTTGCTCGGCGGCCATGGCACCGTCGGCCACTGCGGTGACCACCTGCCGGAGGGCCTTTTGGCGTAGGTCCCCGGCAGCGAACACGCCGGGGATATTGGTGGCGGTGGTTTCATCGGCCACCACATAGCCGGCTTCGTCCAGGGTGACCTGGCCGGCCAGGAGGGCGGTTTCCGGGGTTTGGCCCACCGCTACGAACAGGCCCGCGCAGGGCAACCGGCGCTGGGTATCGCCCGCTTGCAGTTGCAGCCCTTGCAGGCGGCCGGTGTCCGGGTCTGTGTGCAGGGCGGTGGCCTGGGTGTTCCAGCAGAAGGTTACTTTGCCGGTTTCTTCCAGCCGCTTTTGCCAGAGCATGGGCGCGCGCAGCTTGTCCCGGCGGTGGATAAGGAACACCTGTTCGCAAATGCGGCTTAGGTAGAGGGCGTCGGCCACAGCGGTATTGCCCCCGCCTGCCACGGCTACGGTTTTGCCCCGGTAGAACATACCGTCGCAGGTGGCGCAGTAGGACACGCCTTTGCCCCGGAGGGCGGCCTCGCCGGGAAGGCCAAGCTGGCGGGGGCTGGCGCCGGTGGCCAGCACCACGCTTTTAGCCTGGTAGCTTTCTTTTAGGGTGTGGGCGGTTTTTACCGGGCCGGCCAGCTCCAGCGCCGTTACCTCGGCGGTGACAGTTTGGGCGCCGAAACGCTCGGCCCCTTCTTTCATCTTCAGGGCCAGTTCAAAGCCGTTGATGCCCGCCGGGAAACCGGGGTAGTTCTCGATCACGTCTGTGGTGGCCAACTGGCCGCCGGGGGCCAGCTTTTCCAGCAGCAGTACCCGCAGGCCCGCCCGCGCCCCGTACAGCGCCGCGGTGTACCCCGCCGGGCCGCCGCCGATAATCAGGATATCCCAGAGTTCCATTAGCCGATCATCTCCTCCAGGGCTTCTTTGGGCTGCACGCCCACCCGCGTGTCTACGGCCTCGCCCGCCCGGAACAGGATGGCCGTGGGGATGGACATGACGCCGAACCGGGCCGCAAGCTCTGGCTGCTCATCTACATTGACTTTGCCTACCTTTACTTTGTCCGGGTTCGCTTGGGCAAATTCGTCTATAATGGGGGAAAACATACGGCAGGGGCCGCACCACTCTGCCCAGAAATCGACCAGAACGGGCAACTGGGACTCTAGGACCTCGGCTTCAAAGTTTTCTGCGGTGATGGTGTGTACTGACATGACGGACGCCTCCTTTGTTGTGTATACATCGCTGTTAGTTATGCCCCCGTGGGGCCTCGTTTGGATTGGGATTTGTTGGGAAAGGGGGGGCTGGTGGGCAAGGCCGTGGGGCGCTGCCCCACACCCCGCAAGCGCTTCGGCCGCGCTTGACCGGCCAAATGTTGCCCCGCCTTACCCTTTTGGTGAAAAGGAAGATATAGTTCCCCCTAAGGCTGGGGGTGTTTTGCGTTTGTTTTTTTGCGCTTGGCCGGGGGGCTGGTGGGCAAGGCCGTGGGGCGCTGCCCCACACCCCGCAAGCGCTTCGGCCGCGCTTGACCGGCCAAGTATTGCCCCGCCTTACCCTTTTGGTGAAAAGGGAGATATAGTTCCCCCCCAAGGCTGAAGGGCATTTTGCGTTTGTTTTTTTGCGCTTGACCGGGGGGCTGGTGGGTAAGGTCGTGGGGCGCTGCCCCACACCCCGCAAGCGCAGTTGAGTTCGCAAGCGAACTTAGCGGCGCTTGACCCGCCGAGTGTTGCCCCGCCTTACCCTTTTGGTGAAAAGGGGGATATCGTTCCCCCTAAGGCTGGGGGGTTGCGTTTGTTTTTTTGCGCTTGACCGGGGGAGGATGGTCCTGCCCTTCAAGAAAAAAGAAAAAGAAAAAACGCAAAGTTTCCTTAAGGCTAAGGGGGTGCTGTGCTTGGGGGTTTTGGGTGGGCGGAAAGGGGGCCGCTTGGCCGGGTCCAGGGGCGGTCTTAGCCCCTGGCGGGGGGTGTGGGGGCGAGGAGCCCCCA
>CANOFK010000234.1 GCA_947565265.1 uncultured Clostridia bacterium
GCCCATATGGGCGTGCAGAACGTGCTGACCTTTGATGCCCACGACCCCCGGGTGCAAAATGCCGTGCCCCTAATGGGTTTTGACAACCTGATGCCCTCCTATCAGGTGCTGAAAAAACTGTTCCGCAGTTTCCCTGACCTGGTGGTGGACCGGGACGATTTCATGATTATCAGCCCGGACGAAGGGGCCCTGGACCGCAATATGTTCTACGCCTCGGTGCTGGGGGTGGAGATGGGGATGTTCTACAAGCGCCGGGATTATTCCCGGGTGGTGGATGGCCGCAACCCCATTGTGGCCCACGAATACCTGGGTACGGACGTAAAGGGTAAGGACATTTTTGTGGCGGACGATATCATTTCCTCCGGCGAATCCATGCTGGATATTGCCTACAACGTGAAACAGCGGGGGGCCAAGCGGTTCTTTGCCTTTGCCACTTTTGCCATTTTTGCCAAAGGCCTGGACGCTTTTGATAAGGCATACCGGGAAGGCGTGCTGGATGGGGTATTCGGCACCAACCTGACCTACCGCACTGAAGAGCTGAAAAACCGCCCCTGGTTCTATGAGGTGGATGTGTCCAAGTACATTTCCTGTTATATTTCGGCACTAAACCATGACATGGCGATCAGCCAGCTTATAGACCCCCACGCCAAAATTACCGCCCTGCTGGAAAAGCGCCGGGCAGAGCAGGCCCTGCACATGGACAAGCAGTTAACCTTCTAACGGGCCGGGGCGTACGGAGAGCGGGAGTTGGGGGCCAGCGGATCCCCCAAACTGCCAAAGGTGGCACAGGGAGGACAAAGAGCGCATAGGATGGTGGCAGGATATGGCAGGCACGATGATCATGGTTTCCGGGATGCCGGGAGCGGGGAAGTCTACGTTTGCCCGGTGGCTGTCGGAGCAGTTGGGTGTGCCGGTGGTCAATTATGACCGGCTTTTGCGGAAAGTGCAGGCGGTAAGTCCGGAAACAGAGAAGGGGCTGGCGTATACGTTGTTCCTCTTTGAACTGGAAGAGCATATGGGCTCGCTTTTTATAGCAGACTATATCTTCAGCGTAAAGCAGGAGGCATGGTTGGAGGAGTTGACAAAACGCCATGGTTGCCGGACGATAAACGTGCATTTTGACTGCTCTCCCCAAACCGCCTGGGCCCGCTATACAGCCCGCAATGCCCAGGAGGAGGGGGTGCGAACCCGCCCCGACTTACCCTTTGGGCCGTTTGAGGAGGCTACCCGGCAAAACCGGTCTTTCCTGTTTGGGGACGGGCTGATACGGGTGGATACAGAGGATTTTGAGCAGGTTTCCTATGAAAAAATTTTGGGGGAACTGCGGGAGGTCCTGGCTGCCGTATCCCAGTAAACAAGCTATGAGGTGAGCGCACTGTGTTTGACAGATTGCGAGAAGATATCGACGCTGTTATGCAGCGGGACCCGGCGGCCCGTTCCCGGCTGGAGGTGTATTTCCTGTATGCGGGCTTTAAGGCCGTGCGGGCCTACCGGCGGGCCAACTGGTTCCACCGCCACGGGATGAAGTTCATAGCGCGGGCCATCTCCCAGCACGCCAGAAGAAAGACAGGTGTTGAGATACACCCCGGCGCTACCATTGGCCGGGGGCTGTTCATTGACCACGGCATGGGGGTAGTGATCGGCGAAACCACGGAGATTGGCGACAACTGTACCCTCTACCAAAACGTGACCCTGGGCGGTACCGGCAAAGACCAGGGTAAGCGCCATCCCACCCTGGGCAACAATGTGTTGGTAGGCGCAGGTGCTAAGGTGCTGGGCCCCTTTACGGTAGGCGACAATGCCCGGGTGGCCGCCGGGGCCGTGGTGCTGGACGCCGTACCGCCCAACGCCACGGCGGTTGGCGTGCCGGCGCGGGTGGTGCGCATCGGCGGTCAGAAGATCGACCTGCCTGCCAGCCATAAACTGGACCAGATCCATGTGGCGGATCCGGTCAGCATGGAACTGTGCCGCCTGCGTGGCCAGTTGGAGCGGCTGGAGAAACGGGTCGTTCAGATCACCGGCGAAGGCCAGGCGGGCCAATGAGGGCAGAGGACCGGGGGATCAGCATAACAAAAGATGTGGGCAAGAGAAAATCCAGCCTACGGGCCGGGAAAGCGGGGTAAAATCCCTCCTGCTGCGCGGCAGAGGGCTTTTAAGGGCCCATGGATCGGGCAGCCGTTTAAAAAAGCCCACCGAAAAAAGGAAGGTGATCCATATGCAGCTAATCAACAGCTTGAGCATGAAAAAAGAGGAAATTATCCCCCACGAGGCGGGGAAGATCAGGATGTACACCTGTGGGCCAACGGTATACGGCTTTGCGCACATCGGCAACCTGCGGTCGTACATTATGGAAGATGTCCTGGAAAAAGCCCTGTGCTACGAAGGTTATGCGGTAGACCGGGTGATGAACATTACCGACGTCGGCCACTTGACCTCGGATGCGGACACCGGGGAGGACAAAATGCTCAAAGGGGCCCGGCGGGAGCATAAGTCTGTGCTGGAACTGGCGGCATTTTATACGGACGCTTTCTTTGCTGACTGCCAAAAGCTGAATATCCGCCGCCCCGGCACCGTAGTGCCCGCTACCGGCTGCATTGATGATTTTATCCAGATGGTAGCCGCGCTGCTGGACAAGGGCTATGCTTATCTGGCCGGGGGCAATGTGTATTTTGACACGGCCAAACTGGAGAATTACTATGTTTTTGGCAACCAGAACGCCGATGACCTGGCCGTGGGCGTACGGGATAGCGTGGAAGCAGACAGCAATAAGCGCAGTAAAACCGACTTTGTGCTGTGGTTTACCAAGTCTAAATTTGATGACCAGGAACTCAAATGGGA
>CANOFK010000235.1 GCA_947565265.1 uncultured Clostridia bacterium
GCTATGCGAAAAACCCAGTAAATTCTAAGGCTCAAGCCCTCTCATCAATACATCCCGCCCATGTCCGGGGCCGGGGCTGCGGGCGGGGTGGGCTCTTTGATGTCCGCTACCAGGGACTCGGTGGTGAGGATGGTGGCGGCCACGGAAGAGGCGTTTTGCAGGGCGGAACGGGTGACCTTGGTGGGGTCTACGATGCCGGCCTGGATCATGTCCTGGAACTCGCCGGTAAGGGCGTTGTAGCCCTGGCCCACCTTGTGGTCCCGCTTAAGCTGCTCCACGATCACGGAACCCTCGATGCCGGCGTTGGCGGCGATCTGGCGGACGGGCTCCTCCAGGGCCTTGAGCACGATAGCGGCACCGGTCTTTTCGTCGCCCTCGGCGCTGTTTACATAGGCCTGCACGGCGGGGATGGCGTCGATAAGGGCGGTGCCGCCGCCGGCTACGATGCCCTCTTCCACAGCGGCCTTGGTGGCGGCCAGGGCGTCCTCGATGCGCAGTTTCTTTTCCTTCATCTCGATCTCGGTAGCGGCGCCCACCTTGATGACCGCCACGCCGCCGGCCAGCTTGGCCAGGCGCTCTTGCAGCTTCTCTTTGTCGAACTCGCTGGTGGTGGTTTCGATCTGGGAGCGGATCTGCCCGACCCGTGCCTTGATGGCCTCGCTGTCCCCGGCGCCGTCTACAATGATGGTGTTCTCTTTATCCACCTTGACCTGGCGGGCATGGCCCAGCATATCCACGGTGGTTTCCTTCAGGTCCAGGCCCACTTCCTCAGAGATAACCTGGCCGCCGGTGAGGGTGGCGATATCCACCAGCATCTCCTTGCGGCGGTCGCCAAAGCCGGGGGCCTTGACGGCTACGCACACGAAGGTGCCCCGCAGGCGGTTGAGGATCAGGGTGGTGAGGGCCTCGCCCTCAATGTCCTCGGCGATGATCAGCAGCTTTTTGCCGGACTGGACGATCTGCTCCAGCAGGGGCAGGATCTCCTGGATGTTGGAGATTTTCTTATCGGTAATGAGGATATAGGGGTCGTCCAGCTCGGCCACCATTTTGTCGGTGTCGGTGGCCATGTAGGGGGTGACATAGCCCCGGTCGAACATCATGCCCTCGACTACCTCGCTGTAGGTTTCGGCGGTCTTGCTCTCCTCTACGGTGATGACGCCGTCGGAGGTGACTTTCTCCATGGCGTCGGCGATCAGTTGGCCGATCTCGTCGCTGGAGGAGGAAACGGCGGCTACCCGCGCGATGTCTTTGGTGCCGCTGACCTTCTGGCTGTTCTGGACGATGGCATCCACGGCGGCCTCGGTGGCTTTTTGCACGCCCTTGCGCAGGACCATGGGGTTGGCGCCGGCGGTGACGTTCTTCATGCCCTCACGGACCAGGGCCTGGGCCAGCAGGGTGGCGGTGGTGGTGCCGTCGCCGGCCACATCGTTGGTTTTGGTGGCGACTTCCTTGACCAGTTGGGCACCCATGTTCTCGTAGGCATCCTCCAGCTCCACCTCTTTGGCGATGGTGACGCCGTCGTTGGTGATCAGGGGGGCGCCAAACTTCTTATCCAGCACCACGTTGCGGCCCTTGGGGCCCAGGGTGATCTTTACCGTATCGGCCAACTGGTTGACGCCGCTGAGCAGCGCCTTGCGGGCCTCCTCGCCGTAGACGATCTTCTTAGCCATATCTGCATCATGTCCTTTCTGATGGGTGTTTTAAATAGATTGTGTTTTTGCTTGACGTATGCTGCCGGGGGCTCTTACTCCACCACGGCCAGGATGTCCGACTGCTTGACGATGGTGTACTCCTCGCCGTCGATCTTCACCTCGGTGCCGCTGTACTTGGCGGAGATGACCCGGTCCCCTTCTTTCAGGTACATTTTTACCTCTTTGCCGTCGATCTCGCCCCCGGGGCCAACGGCGATGACCCGGGCGATCTGGGGTTTCTCCTGGCTTTTGGCAGCCAGGACGATGCCGCTTTTGGTGGTTTCCTCGGCATCCTCGGTTTTAATAAGGACTCTGTCCAGCAAAGGCTTTACCTGCATTGCAAACACCTTCGGCCCAAAATTTTAATGGCGGGGCCTTCCCTTTCTCCCGGCTTTCCGCCGCCGGGGGGCGGTATCCGCCGGGGCGCGCCGTGGCACGGCCCAGCGATAAGAGATAACGCAATTTGTGTTTTAGCACTCACCACTCTCAAGTGCTAAACCTATTCTAGCCTTATGGTCAGTAAAAGTCAAGAGGCTTTTTCACATTTTTTTACAATTCACAAATCTTTCACATTTTCGCCCCGGTTTCCTGTGCGGGGGGCGCCCTGCCAAAGCCTTGAAAAAAAGCTTGCAATTTCTTTGGTTTTGTGCTATCATAACCTTTAGTAAGCCGATGGGTAAGGAGGTGTTACACTTGCCGAACATCAAATCTGCCAAAAAGCGCGTGAAGGTCATTGCCACCAAGACCATGCTGAACCGCGCTGCCAACTCGCAACTGAAAACGCAGATCAAGAAGGCCAACGCGGCCATTGAGAGCAATGCGGACAACAAGGTTGCTGAGGTGCGCACCGCCATGAAGAAGATTGACCAGGCCGCTGCCAGGGGCATTATCCACAAGAACAATGCTGCCCACAAAAAGGCTGCCCTGGATAAAAAACTGCACGCCGGCGCGTAAGCTGCTTGCTTTATTACGCTGGTTTTGCCGGTTTGCTTTTCGAAGGCTCGGATCCTGCTGGGTTCCGGCCTTTTATCTTTTTGCGGGTGTCCAAAGCGGAGAGTTTGTGACGAAATTTTGGCCTCCGGCGGCGGAGAGTTGGCGTAGCCAACTCTTGGGCTTTGATTCTCGGCTGCCGCCTCGGTCG
>CANOFK010000236.1 GCA_947565265.1 uncultured Clostridia bacterium
AACCAGCCCCAGCAAGGGACGCAGAATCTTTGTAGGCATATACACATTTCCTTTCCTCTCTCAAAAGGTGCTTTGAGGGTGTTTATCATGAGAAAAGTAATATAAATCATTATACACGGGATGAGGGGCCACGTCAAGGAAATTTGGTTGTATGAGGGAGGGGATTGGGAGGTTTTTGCACCCAGTAATAATTATTTTATGATACGGGGCGGCTTAAGGTGACAGCAGGCCGTTAGTGGCATGGGAATTACTGGGAAGGGGGAGGAAAAGACCAAAAAGCGAGGCACATGATAGGCGGACAAAACCACAGAGCCAGGCGTAAATTGGGTTGCCGGTACACGCCATATAACATTTGACTTATATGCTCTGCTTTGCTATAATAAACAAATAAGCAGGGAGAAAAAACCTGCCATAGGGAGGGGAAACCATGAAACTTGCCGCGATTGGCAGCAACTGCATTGACTATTACTGGAATGTGGAAAATGGGCTGGCCTGCCCAGGTGGAGGGCCGGTGAATATGGCTGTATATACCCTGCAGTTGGGCGGGGCTGCCTCCTACATTGGGCCGGTGGGTGACGACCGGTACGGCGAGGTCATACACCGGGCGATGGCCACAAAGGGAGTAGATGTGTCCCATCTACATATACTGCCTGGTAGTACGGCGGTATCACAGGTAGAACTGCGGAATGGCGAACGGATTTTTGGAGATTATGAGGAAGGGGTTCTGGCCGGGTACACACTTTCCCAAGATGACCTGGCTTTTATTGGGACCCACGATGTGGTGGTCTGCGACTTGTGGGGTAAAGTGGAGGGCTTTTTCCCTCAAATAAAGGCGATGGGTATCCCCACAGCTTTTGACTGCGCCACCAGGCCGGAGGACCCTGCCAGCCGCCGGGCTATCCCCTATACAGATTACCTGTTTTTCTCCGCAGAAGGGGGCGACTCCTCCGCCCTGCGGGAGCAGTTGCGCCATTACGCGGCGCAGGGCCCACGTCTGGTAACGGCCATGTTGGGGGAACAGGGCAGCCTTTGCTACGACGGACAGGATTTCCACAGCTTTGGCATCATCCCATGCCCCAAACTGGTAGACAGCATGGGGGCCGGGGACAGTTACATTGCCGGGTTCCTCAGCGGCATTGTAGATGGGGCCCCCATACAGGCAGCGATGGAAAAGGGGGCGGCCGCCGCCACGGAAACATTACAGTATTTTGGGGCATGGGAAATATAATCGTGCAAAATGGGAGGTAGCAACCATGCAATATGAACCGAAAGCCTGGGCAGAGAGCCAGGGGCCCTGCCTGCGCAACTTTGACGAGCAGGGGGATTTAGCCAGTGTCAATGGGGCATTGGCCCTGCGCCCGCAGATTGAGAAGATCATGGATACCCTTTGGGAAGAGGGGTTCGACCGGCTATTTTTTATGGGGATTGGCGGTACCTATGCCTCGGCTATGCAGGTAGAGGTCTATCTTAGGGGCCGCTCCGCCCTGGATGTGCGGGCGGAGAACGCAGCGGAGTACTTGACTACCGGTAACCGCCGGCTTACAGAGCGGTCGGTGGTGATATACTCCAGCGTTTCCGGTAATACGCCGGAAATGGTACAGCTTGTGAAAAAGGTAAAACAGGTGGGGGCCAGGGTGGTGGCCTTTATCGATACGCCTGGTTCTGTGTTGACACAGCCGGAATACTGGGATCACCTGGTGCTTTATCCCAAAAACGAGCAACTGAAATTCTATATGGTGGCGAATTACTTGGCCAAGGGTTTGGCCAACATAGAGAAACTGGCCGATGCCTGGGCGTGGCAGTACGCAAAAGACAAGGCGGCATTCCTAAAGGCACACCCAGACCTGCCCCACTACTTTATCGGCGCTGGCAACCAGTGGGGGGCTACTTACTCCTACGCCATGTGCTATTGGGAGGAGCAGATGTGGATACGCACCCGGTCTATCACCTGCCCGGAGTTCTTTCACGGGATGCAGGAGGTCATCACAGCGGACACCCCGGTCACGCTCTTTATGGGAGAGGACGAGCAACGCCCCCTGGCAGAGCGGGTAGCCCGGTTCCTGCCAAAAGTTTGTGGCAACTATACGGTCATTGACACCAGGGAACTGCCCATGGCGGGGATATCCCCAGCGTTCCGGGGTTCTATCTCCCATCTGATGATGCACGCCGTCAACAACCGGGTGGATGCCTATCTGGAGTTGTTCTTGCGGCATCCTTTGTCCATCCGCCGGTATTACCGGCAGTTTGATTACTAACCACGCCAGCGTTCTGCATATAATTTGTGAAAATATAGGCAGTTTCCCCGTTTGATCGCAGGAGAAACTGCCTATTATTACGCGCGTTTTTGATAAAGGGAGGTTAGTAGGAGGGCTGCCAGCAAGCAGATGGCGCAGATTCCAACAACCCAGTTGCCCTGCTCAATAGGCAGGGAGGTGTTTGCAGCCTCTACGCCCTCTCCGGCCCCACGTATTGTCCCGCTGGGTGGCTGCTCACCTCTTGGCTGTCTATCAAACGGGGAGGCGGCTGTATCCCCGTCCTCCGCCGATGAAGGTTTTCCGGCGCCAGCCCGGTTATTGTCCATACCGCCCATCGCGGATATATCTACGTTGGCAGCGTCAAGCAACGCCTCAGGCTGTTGTGCCTGCCCCTCGGAGGTAGAGGGGATAGACCCTTCCAGTTGGCCGCTGATACTTTGGGCCCGCAGTAAGCAAAACTCTTTTAGGGTATCGACCCCTGCCTCAAACTGCTCATACGTGCAAAATTTTGTGGGGTCTTTTTCTACATAAGGCTGGATCAGTGTCCGTACCCGGTCAAGC
>CANOFK010000237.1 GCA_947565265.1 uncultured Clostridia bacterium
GGCCTGTTTCTGGCCCTGGGGGGGCAGGGGGTGCCGGGCACGGGCCTGCATTTCCCTGGCCCGGCGGGCGGCCTCCTCCTGCATACGGCGCATACTGTTGTGTTCTTGCTCAGGCATACGGGTGGCCTCCTTTCCCGGCTACAGCAGCCCCGGCAGGCCGCCCAAATCCCGCAACATGGGCAGCAGCCGCATAAGCTGCAATATCTTAATGGCCTCGTCGATCTTCTGCTGCCTGGCCTCGCTGAGCATGGGCCGCAGGGCCCGCAGCAGCCGGGTCGCGTCATCCTCCTGGTTCAGTTGCCCCAGCAAAGGGGCCAGCCGGGCGGCAAAGGCCAGGGTGTCCGCGCCGTTTCCGCCGCCCAGCCCGCCCAGTCCGGCCAGGCTGCTTAGGGCCCCCAGCCCGCCGGAGTTGCCCCCCTGTTGGCCCCCCTGCTGCCCGCCCAGCGCCCCCAACGCCCCTGCCAGGGCAGAGAGGTCCGGCATCCCCCCGGCAGGGCCGGTCCCAGGAGAGGCATGGGGGGAGGACCCGGAGGCGCCGGGGGATGGGTCCGGGGCGGAACCGGGGGAGGGGTTGGCGTTGCCTTGCCCACCGGCCCCAGGATGCAGCCCCAGGGAGTTCATCATGCTTTGCAGTTGGCGCATACTGTTCGGGTCAGAGAGGAACTGGCTGATCTGCTGGTTCAGGTCATCCACGGCCCACGCCCCCTTTCCAATCAAATTTTCACCGGCAACCGGCGTGGCAAGCAATCAGCTTTACAACCGGCCGGGGAATACCCCTTCACTACCTGCCCAATACCCGGTGCATACCTGGGCAATACCCGGCTAAGAACTGCCTAAGAACGGCCGGTAATTTGCCCCTAACCGGGGCTGAAAAATGCTTTTTGGCCCTATTTCCCCCCGCCCAGCATCTTCAGCAGGGCCTGGGCCTGGGGGGTGGAGAGCAACTTTTTGGCCGCCTCCGGGTCAGAGAGCACCTTTTGCATAGCCTCGCCCTCCGCCTGGCCCATCCCCCCCATCAGCCGGGAAAGGTCGCCGTTCTGGGCGGCGGCTTTCAGGGCCTCCGGGGTAGAGCCCAGCCGCTGGGCGGTCATGTTCAGCAAAGCGTCCAACCGGGCGTTTTCCTGGGATTTATCGGGTTTATTCTCTTTCATAGGGTAAGCCTCCCTTATGGTTCGGTGGTGGAAGATCATAGCGCCTATACATCCTATGCGGCAGGGGCCCGGTTGATTCCTCTCCCCGTAATATGCGTATATATAGGGGGGAGTTCGAGTAAACAATCAATATATGGAGGTAACAAATGCGTATCCTAGTAACATCAGACACCCACGGCGACAGCGCCCGGCTGCGGCGGGCGGTGCTGGCACAGCCCCAGGCAGAGGCCGTCATCCATCTGGGGGACGGCGCGGAAGAGGCGGAGCAGGTCCGCCGGGCCTTCTTAAAAAAGGCTTTTTACCAGGTAAAAGGGAACTGCGACTGGGGCAGCAGCCTGCCCGACGAGGCCGAATTGGAGCTGGAAGGGGTAAAGATCTTTTACACCCACGGCCACCTTTACGGGGTAAAATCCGGGGACGGCGCCGTACTGGCCGAGGCCGGGAAACGGGGGGCCCAGGTGCTGCTGTTCGGCCACACCCACCAGGCCCGCGCCGATTACCAGGACGGCCTGTATATTCTGAATCCCGGCAGGCTTAGCGGCTACGAGCCCAGTTACGGCACTATTGACATAACACCCCAGGGTGTCGTGCTAAATATAGTGAAAACATCATAAAATTTTGGCAATTTCCAGGAAAGATCCATCAAACGGAAAATTTCCGGCCGGGTAGTTCCGGGTGCAAAAACCGCTTGACAAAGAAACAAATGTTTGATATGATGATGCAAGAGCGTGCTGCCGCAAAAAGGGGAGGGGCATATTGCAATGAGAGGTGGCAAAAAAGGGGCCCTGCCCCCAGGGGACAGCCAGGGCATGGCCCTTTTGGAAGAACTGCTGGCCATGCTGCTGCCGGAGGCGGACGCCCGCAGGGCCTTTGGGCAGCTAAAAAGCCGGCTGGGCCGGCTGCGGAACATCCTGCCGGCCCCAGAGGCGGAGTTGGCGCGGCTGCCCGGCATGACAGCCCAAAGCGCCCGTTTTCTGCGGCTTTCCCTGGAACTGGCCCGGGCCTACATGGAAGACGCCGCCGAGGGCGCCCGCGACATACCGGACTTTGCCTGCTTTGTAGAGTTGCTGCGGCCGGCTTTTTTGGGCAGCAGAACAGAGCGGGTGGCGGCCCTGCTGCTGGATAGCGGGGGCAGGTACCTGTACGGCGGGCCTGTTTTTGAGGGGGGTATTGGCGGGGTAACGCTGAACTTCCGCCGGCTGGCAGGGCTGTGCGACAGCTATGACGCCAGCGGGATCGTGATAGCCCACAACCACCCCACCGGCGACGTGCTGCCCTCTACAGAGGATATTGCCGCCACAGGGCAGGCATTGCGGGCGCTTATGGGCATTGGTGTGGACCTGCGGGACCATATCATCTTTACGGAGAGGGACGAGTTTTCCTTTGCGGAAAGCGGGCTGCTGGCGGATATGCTGGCTATGGCCCTGGAGGAGCAGCGGCAGAGGGTAAAGGAAACCAACGAGATTGCGGCAGCCTTTTGGCAGGAAAGGCAGTAAGGGCGGGCTGCGGCCCCTTTACTTTGGCGGAAAACAGGCCCCGCGCCCTAGAGTCTGTTTTAAAACGCCGAAACGCCGTCTATTTTGCCTTGAAAAGGTGCTTTCTGTGTCAAAACTCCTCGAAAGGCTGCAAGCCTTTCTTGCGGTTTTTTCCTTGAAAGCC
>CANOFK010000238.1 GCA_947565265.1 uncultured Clostridia bacterium
AATGTCCGGCCGCTAAGCGCCGTCCCGTTCCCGTCTTGCTTTTAATTCCCGTTCCGCCTGGGGCATCCGCAGATAGGTAGGCAAAAGTTTCCCCGGACAAACCGTCTGTTTCCCCTGCGCCAACAGGGCCACGCTGGCTGCCCGCTGAAAACGTATGCTCTCCGGGGCCAACTGCGCGCCCCAATCAGCAAACTCCCTGTGGCACAAAGCTGCCCCATCCCCCAGCAAGATCAGCCGCTGCCCGTACTGCCGGCACTCCTGCCCCAACGCCTCCATGGAAATGGCCCGATCCTCCGTTAGCCGTACAAGGCCACCGTCCCCAGCCTCGAACAGGGCATTATACACCTGCCCACATCGGGCGTCCATCACTGCGCAAAGGATCGTTCCCTGACTGGCCAGCCCGCCATAAGCAATCGCCTCCAAAGTAGATATGCCACAACATGGCGTCTGATTCGGCAAGGCAATTCCCTTTACACAAGCCACACCAATCCGCACCCCTGTAAAAGAGCCCGGCCCGTTGGCCACGGCAATGCGCTCTATGTCCCCACAGGCAATATCCAGGCTGGAAAGCAACGCCTCTACCATAGGCAGCAGCGTCTGGCTATGGGTCTGCTTGGTGTTCACAAAGAACTCCCCCAGCAGTTTCCCATCCCGCACTACCGCCGCCGAGGCCGGCCCTGCCGAGGATTCTATCCCTAAAACCAGCATATCACAACGCCCCCTTCCAGCCCGTAATGGTAATAACCCGTTCGTCCTCCCCCTTGCCGGGACGGATGTCCACCCGGACAACCTGCTCCGGCAAGGCCGCCTCAATGTTTTCGCTCCACTCAATCGCCAACACCCGCTCCGTGTCCAGGTAATCAAAAAACCCTGTGGAGTACAGGTCTTCCCAACTCTCTATGCGGTACATATCGAAATGTTCCAGGGTAAGCCGGCCAGGGTATTCATTAACAATAGCAAACGTTGGGCTACTGGCAACATCCCCGGCCCCCAAGCCTATGGCCAACCCGCGGGTAAAAGCAGTCTTTCCCGCACCCATTCCACCTGTAAAGGCGATCACTTCCCCGCCTACCAACTGCTCTCCCAGCCGCCGGGCCAGGGCGGCTGTTTCCTGAGGAGAGTGGGTTGTAAAGGTCAGCGCCTTTTCAGAACAGCCCATGAATCACCGACTGGCCGTCCACGTCGATCTTCTCTGCGGCAGGCACCTTGGGCAGGCCGGGCATGGTCATGATGTCCCCAGCGTAGGCCACCACAAAGCCTGCCCCGGAAGAAAGTTTAAGGTCACGGATGGTAATGGTAAAGCCGCTGGGCCGCCCCAGCAGTGCCGGGTCGTCAGAAAGGGAGTACTGGGTTTTGGCGATACAGACAGGCATCTTATCGCCGCCCAGGTCCTTGATCTCCTTTAGCGACTTACGCGCCTGGTTGGTAAATGTAACGCCATCCGCACCGTAGATGGTTTTTGCGACTGTTTCGATCTTCTCTTCCACCGGGGTCTCGTCAGGATAGATGGGCGCAAAACAGGCTTGGCCGGCATTCTCGCTGATCACCTGGCACACGGTTTCCGCCAGGGCAGTGCCGCCCTCTCCCCCCTTGCCGAACACCTCGGACAGGGCATAGCTGACGCCCAACTCCTTGCAGCAGTCATCAATGACCTGCAACTCCGCGTCTGTATCCGTGCCAAAACGGTTGATGGCTACCACCACAGGCACACCGTACTTGCGCATATTCTCCACATGGGCCTTTAGGTTCACGGAGCCTTTACGAAGGGCCTCTACGTTTTCAGCGGCCAAATCTGCCTTTGCTACGCCGCCATTGTACTTGAGGGCCCGTACTGTAGCCACCACCACTACACAATCAGGGGCCAGACCTGCCATGCGGCACTTGATGTCCATAAACTTCTCGGCCCCCAGGTCGGAGCCAAAACCAGCCTCCGTAATACAGTAATCAGCCAGTTTTAAAGCCAGCCGGGTAGCCCGCACCGAGTTACACCCGTGGGCTATATTGGCAAAAGGCCCGCCGTGCATAATGGCCGGGGTGCCCTCCAAGGTCTGCACCAGGTTGGGGTCGATGGCGTCCCGCAGCAGGGCAGCCATGGCCCCCTCCGCTTTGATATTCCGGGCATAGACCGGCTGGCCCTCATAATTATAGGCAATCAGGATATCCCCTAAACGCTTTTTCAAGTCAGGCATATCTTTTGCCAAGCACAAAATCGCCATGACCTCGCTAGCCACGGTGATGATGAAATTATCCTCTCTGGGTACGCCGTTGATCTTCCCACCCAGCCCCACAATTACATTGCGCAGGGCCCGGTCGTTCATATCCAAGCAGCGCTTGATCAGGATGCGCCGGGGATCGATACCCAAGGGGTTGCCCTGCTGCATATGGTTGTCCAGCATGGCGCAACACAGGTTATTGGCGCTGGTAATGGCGTGCATATCCCCGGTAAAATGCAGGTTGATGTCCTCCATAGGCAGCACCTGGGCGTAGCCGCCGCCGGCTGCACCGCCCTTAATGCCAAATACCGGCCCAAGAGAGGGCTCCCGCAGGGCAATGATGGCGTTTTTGCCGATCTTCGCCATTGCCTGGCCTAGCCCAGCAGTTGTTGTGGTCTTGCCCTCCCCGGCGGGGGTTGGGTTTATAGCTGTGACCAATATCAGCTTTCCATTGGGTTTCTGGGATAGGCGCTCAAAGGCCGCGGCATTGACCTTGGCCTTGTATCTCCCATAAAACTCCAACTCTTCCTCCAACAGCCCCAGGGATTCGCCAACCTCCTTAATGGGTTTCAGTTTTGCGCTCTGGGCGAT
>CANOFK010000239.1 GCA_947565265.1 uncultured Clostridia bacterium
AGAAGCCTTCTTTTGAACCACTCGCCTAGCGAGTGGTTTTCAGTAGACAAAAAGGACGGGCGCATAAAGCGCCCGTCCTTTCTGTATGTAAAAATCTCTATTAAAATCCGGCGCACATGCCCTTACTGGTTATAGCAGTTCACCGCAACCACGCAGGCCTGGGCGCGGGTGGCAGTGCCTAAGGGGTCAAACTGGTTATCCCCCACGCCGTTGATAATGCCGGCCCCCCGGCAGGTATAAACCGCGTCTTTTGCCCAGGAGGCTATCTTTCCATCATCTGCAAAGGAGGCGTATATGTCCACAGGCCGCAGGCCCAGGAAACGGTAAATCAACACGCACATTTCCTGTCGGCTGATAGAATCTGTGGGGCGGAACCCAGTGCCGTCCCCATTGGTAATACCTGTCTCGCTGGCCCACTGCACAGCCTTAGCATAATATGCGCTGGGGCTTACATCGGCAAAGGAGGTAACGCCGCTGTAGGCATCCAAATTCACCCCGGCAAGGTTTGCCAGCACCAGCACAAACTGCCCCCGCTGCACCCTGCTGTTCGGCTCAAATTTGTTCTCCCCCACGCCCTTGAAAAGCCCGTAGGTCACAGCCTGGTCGATGTTCCCGGCATACCAGTCGGCATAGGTGAAATCTGTGAAAACCGTACCGTTGGAAAGCACTGTGGATACGGCCGCAGGGCTTGCGGCCCCGTCCTTTATGGCAACAGCCTTATAGGTGCAGCCTGTCATATAGACCGGCCCCACGTAAGGGGTGCTGTCCTCTGTAGGCTCTGTGCCGTCAGTGGTGTAATAGATGTCGGCGTCCTCGTCTTTGCTGGTGATTGTAACAGAATAGCCGTCGCTTTCAATGACAGGGGCCTCCAGCTCTCCGCCGGAAACGTTCCGCCTGGAGACAAACAGGCTGCAAACATAGCCGCTCTTTCCGGTGGCAGTGGTAACAGCATACCACAGGGAGGAGGTTTTCCCGCCGCTTGTGATTTCCATGCCCTCCACTTCTCCGGTTATCTTCAGCAGATCCCCCTTGTGCAGCACCCGCACAGCAGAAGACTGGGTGGTAGGCCCGGCCCGCAGGTTTACCCCTGTCCCGGTGATAATGCCGTTATAGGCGGGGTCATCCGGGTCGGGCTGCACGCCGTACACCAGATCATGGGTGTTGTCTTTGCCGCTGTAAAGGGTAGCCAGATGATCCGCCACAACAGAGGCAGGCACAAAGTCATTGCTCAGCATGGTTTCATCCACAGGCAGGTATTCCCCTGCCTCGTCTACCGCGTAGCCCTCGCTGTTAATGGTGAGGCCGTCAATCACCGTATCTGTGTCATACTGGTAACTTGTATAGTGGGTCATTTTCTGATCCATCTCATACCAGCCGTTGCTGGGATACAGCAGGCCGTTGTCCAGCAGGTGCCAGGCGTTCCAGTCCCGCCCGGGGGCATTGACCGGCAGCCTGCGCATGTTATAGGTATAATCGCTGTTATCTGTCGCCATGCCCCCGCCGATATAAATGCCGATGTGGGAGTAAATCCCGGTTTCCGGCGCGTTATACTCCGGCATGGTCAGCAAAAGGCCATGGATGTTAGGCAGGCACTCGCTGATGGTGCCGTGGAACTTGCTGAGGTTCACATGGCCAGTGCAGTTGCCCGCCGGATCCCGCATACCCATATCGGAAAAGTACGCGTAAATAAGCCCGGCGCAGTCAGAAACCCGGGTGCCGCCCACATACTCCCCCTTGCCGCCATACTGATATTTCCAGCCCTCCGCATGGGCCTTAATGCCATGCTCCGCAAGGCCAATGCCTGTGGCAGCACCTGCGGCCCGGGCCTTTGGGACAAAGGCCGGGGAAACAAGCATTGCCGCTGCCAGCAGAAGGCACAGAAGCTTCTGGAAAATATTTGCTTTTTGTTTGATTCCTGTCATAAAGGATCCCTCTCAATCATGAAAGGCGGGGTGAGGAGCAGGAAGCCCCGCCCGCGGTTTTTCTGTTTGAACTCCTCAAGCGCCGCATAAGGAGAAAACAATAGTTACAAAACGGTTACATTGTAACATATTTGCAATGGTTTTGCAAGGGAAAAGGAAAGAATTCACAGAGTATTCACTTTTTTGGAAGCTTTTTCCCCAAACGCCATTAAAGAAACCTGCAAAGAAAAACGGCGGCCTGCCCCGGCTAAGCGAGGCCAAACCGCCATACTAAGCTTCCCTTTGCGCCTGTGCCCGTTCCATAGCGGTTCAGTCCGCCAGGGCGCGGGCAAGCCATGCGTCTGCAATGTCCAGCGCCAGATACAGCCCGTCCTTTTCGCTGGTTTTCACAATCTGCTTGCGGGTGCGGATCTCAGGGTCTGTGTACATTAGCTGTACTATAACCTTGTCGGCCACCTCCAGATCCCCCACCTTTTTCTTGGACTTCACGTCCATCTTAATCACATATTTGTCCCGCATACTCCCGTAATAAATGGTGTCGCCGCTGCGCACCAGGGGCTTGCCCTTATAGGTGGGGAAGCCTTGCTTCTGCTGGCTCAAATAATCACCGCCTTCTCAAAATAAAAGTTAACATGATATCAGATGTTCTGCAGCCCTGATCATTCTCCCAGATACGAGCGCACCATGGCCTTTAAAAGCTCGTCGCGGTCAATGCGGCGCACAAGGCTGCGGGCGTTGTTGTGGGTGGTGATGTAAGTGGGATCTTCGCTGAGCAGATACCCCACGATTTGGCTGACGGGATTGTACCCCTTTTCTTTCAGGGCGTCAAAAACCGTAAGCAAAATGCGCTTCATGTCCGCCTCCCGCACAGGATC
>CANOFK010000240.1 GCA_947565265.1 uncultured Clostridia bacterium
AAGGAGTTCCAAGAAGAAAGGCGGGGGGAAAACTTACAGGGCTTTATAGGGAAGAAGGTGGGGGAGATCAACCGCAGCAAGCCGGATGTGGAGATCTCAAACAACTACAGGGCGTTGCGGGTGGCAGCGTTTTTCGGGCTGATCACCATGACCAGCGCTACCTATGAAGAGGCGGTTATTACAGAAACCTTTGAGGAGGCCTATGGCCGCTGCGGCGGCGAATTTGAGAAAAAGGGCCTGTACGAGGATATTATCCAAAGGCAGATCGAAAAGATGTATATCAGTTCCGCGGTTGACGAGGGCCATGCCGGGGTAAGGCAAAAGTACCGGTTGTACCCGGTTATGCTGCTGTACAAGATTTTGCTGGAATTAGGGCGGGCAACCGGGCATTACGCCATCAGTATGGCAGAGTACCGGTACCTGGTCGCCACCACAGAGGTGTTTGCAGACTTCTTGGAAACGCTGCTGCTGATCAGGTTGTTAAGGGAAGAGCCCGACGCAAACGCGGCCTTTGAGCAGTACCGCACAAAATTCGATAACCGGCTGATCCAGGCGCTGAAACAGTTGCCCACGCTGATAATCGACAGGGATTCCATCAAGCTGCACCCGGACGCCATCCCGGAAGTGGCGCGGAAGGTTTTTGCGTTTGAGAGCAACCCGGATATCTTTGTTACAGGGGATTACCTTGGTTTCCTGGCGTCGAAAAAGTCCCTGTTTGAACTGGAGGAATTTGAAAGGGGAGAGGCAGGGGGAACGGGAACCGGGCAGGATGAAAGCCCGGCAGAAGTAGGCTTGGACCAAGCCCCACGGAAGGGTAATGGGACGAACGTACTGCTTTACGGCGTGCCGGGGGCCGGTAAAAGCTGGACGATCGAGCATGAATACTGCCGCAAAGGGGCCCATGTAGAGCGGCTGGTATTCCACCCGGATTACACCTACTCTGACTTTATCGGCCAGATTTTGCCAAAAGTATCCCCCAACGGCCAGGTGAGCTATGCGTTCACCGCCGGGCCCTTTACCAATATCCTGAAAGAGGCCTACACGCACCCGCAAGAGGAATACATCCTTGTGATAGAGGAAATTAACCGCGGCAATGCCCCCGCTATTTTCGGCGAGGTGTTCCAACTGCTGGACAGGAAAACCGAGGACGGGGGTACGGACGATGACGGGTACCCTGCCGGCACCAGCGAGTATGGCATCACCCATGCCGGTATGGCGTGGGAGGTTTACAGAGATGAAACGCATAAGGTGCGCATCCCCTCCAACCTGTCTATAATCGGCACCATGAACACCTCGGACCAGAACGTTTTTACCCTGGATACCGCTTTCCAGCGCAGATGGGATATGCATTTGATAGAAAACAGCTTTGCGCACGTAGATAGAAAGCTGGCACAGGCAGCCATCCTTGACACCGGCATTACATGGCAGGTGTTCTGTACCGAGATGAACAAGATCATCCTGGGCAACCATGTCAGAATGGCCTCTGCGGAGGATAAGCGGCTGGGTGTGCACTTTGTCCAGTTAAGGGACTTGCAGTTTGATCCGGGCATGGGCAACCTGTCCCATGGGGCGTATGAGGCCCTATGCGAAAACGAGCGGGCGGGGGCCCTCAACCCTGTGGAAGAGGGTATGATAGCCGGTATCAGGAAGGCGATGAAACAGAACCGCCGGTTCCCGGAAAAGGTGATCAAGTACCTGTGGGACGACGCCTTTAAGTTCGACCGGGAGGCGGTTTTTGAAACAGACGCCTACCAGAGCCTGGAGCAGGTGATCCGCGCCTTTATGTACGCGGAGGGGATAGAACGGTTTGCTATCTTTAAGGAGGACGTCAGGGACGCATTGATAAACCCTAAGGGGTAAGGCGGTGGTTTTATATGGAGTTGGGCACGGCATCCCGTAGTGCTACGGCAGACGATTCGATCCGGCAGTATTGCCATGTAAATACCAACGAGGAAGGCGACCGGTTTGTAGGCATCCGGGCGGACGAAGGCCACGCAATGGCCTATTTCCCCATTGGCTACCGGCTGCCGGATACGGAGGGGGAGATCAGGGGCGATATCAGGCACCTGATACAGGTGCTGACAGAGTTTACGGCCAAAGAAGAACGGCTGCTGGCAGCCCGTGGGCGTGCCACGCCCCAGGCCGTAGAGTTCCCCATCCATGCCTACATAGCTGTGATAGAATACTACCTTTCCATGGGCGGCCGGTATTATGTGGAAACCGAACCCACCTATAAGGCCGGCGCTACAGGGAAAATAGACTGGCCCAAGACAGTGCGGGGCCAGGTGCCCCTGGTACAGCAAAAGGATGGGGTCAGTTCCTTCCTCTATACCCGGTTTACCGTAAGGGCTGCCAGGCCAAATGACGCCAAACAGATCACGCGGATCAACCGGTTTTGCGTGTATGAGGCCTTTAAGAAACTGGGCTGGCTCTACGCGGCCTTTATGCCGGAACGGCCAGGGCCACACCCGGATACAAAGACCTCCATTGCCATCCTACAGGCCAAGCTGGGCAGTACGAATGATGACAGGAAACGGGCCCTGTTCCAGGCTATGAAGGATATGCTGCAATTCATGCATGAGGGTGCACCGGGCAGGCAGCTTTACTTCGGTACGGACGCATTTGACTATGTATGGGAAAAGCTGGTGGACAGGGCTTTCGGCGAGAAGGGTAAAGAGCAGTATTTCCCCCGCTCCCGCTGGCTGCTTGGCCAGGGTAAATACAAGGAAAAACGCCCGCTGATGCCAGATACGGTCATGATCTGCAACGGGAAGTATTACATCCTGGACGCAAA
>CANOFK010000241.1 GCA_947565265.1 uncultured Clostridia bacterium
CCATGCTTTTGGCCAGCGGGTGGGGTACCCATGTGTGTCTATAGCCTTATTCCTTCCCTGCGTTTGTGGCATTCCGCCTGGGCCTTGGCTAATCTACTCCCTCTTCGCCGTCCCATACCACCATATCATCAGAGCCTTCCCATTCCACCGTAGATATCACCTGCCAACGCAGGATCTCCACATTCCCAGCATTGGCCCGCAACTCCACCTGTAGGGCCTGGGTGCCGGAAATAGGGCAGGCATATGCATAGCCTTCCGCTGTTTCCGCAACCCCCGCCGGAACCTCCCCCAGCCGCAGCCGGGCCAGGATTTCCTGGGCTTGGGCATCGGCGGCATAGTAATCGCTTACCGCTTTGGCCGAGGCATCTCCCAGCCGCTGGTCGGCCCGCACGGTAGACAGGCTTAGCAAAGCAAATACTGTCAGGCTCAACACCGCAAACACCACCAGCAGGGAACTGCCCCCTAGCGCCGGTGGCGAAAACCCATGTTTCCCTTCCCGGTCAGCCATTGGCACTGCCCCCTTTCTGCCAAGCAAATGTCAGGCTGTACAACTCCTTGCCACTTTCCTCCT
Organism: uncultured Clostridia bacterium; assembly: GCA_947565265.1. Lineage (GTDB taxonomy): Bacteria > Bacillota > Clostridia > Oscillospirales > Acutalibacteraceae > Acutalibacter > Acutalibacter caecimuris. The sequence goes on from CANOFK010000241.1 coordinate 572, forward strand.
CATAGGCCCGCACCTCAGCCCGGCCCAGGGTAGAAAGTTCCTCCGGCAGCAGCCGGGCCTCCAGGCGGTACGCCGCGGGCGCGTCTGTCTGCAGGCCCTCTCCGTCATAATAGAGCACCGCCGGGGCGGAGAGCTCCCCCTCCCCAGCCAGAGAGGGGCCCCCATTGCGCCGGTAATATTCATAGGATTTCACCTGCTCGGCCAGGTTTTGGCACAGCAGCACCGCCTGGTCCCGCCGCTGGGCCTGCCGGGACATACCGTCTGAGAGGACGAAAGCCTGCAAGCACAAAGCCGCCGCCAGGGCGAACACCAAGATCATCACCATCTGCTCCATCATCACCAAAGGCGCTTTGCTTTTCACCAGGTCCTCCACTCCTTTCCACCCCGCAGGCTGATTTCCATCTGGTCCGTAACGCTGTCCACCGTTAAACGCATACGCAGGCAGCCATTGTAGTCCAAGTCCAGTTCCAGGCCCTGGGCCTCCATAATGTATTCCCCTGCCTCCGGGCCCAGGCCGTTGGCCGGGTCGCTGTAAAGTTCCATCAGCCAACCATCATACACATAGATGCGGGTAACATTCTCGCTGCCATCCCGTAGCTGCAAAGCCGGAACACCGTCAAAATCTGCTATCTCCACACTGCCCGCCACATCTGCCTGCCGCACCCGCTGGGCCAAATATTGGGTGCCCGTACGCTGGGCATAGGCCTCATTGTCCCTGCTGGTCAGGCGGCGGTAGGCGTCGGCCCCGGTGAGCAGCACCATCAAAATACACACAGCAAATACCGCAAACAGCAACAGTGCGGCGATACCATCCAAATTATGTTTCACCGTAGTTTTTTTCATGATGTTTTTTCCATTACCGTAATATTCGGCATCAGGTTCTCGGCAAAGGCGTTGTAAAACACTTCATACCGTTCCCGGTCAATCTGCACGCCGTAATGCTCTTCCAGATACTCCAAATTGGTGGGGTAAGCCCCCTCGGTGGCATAGCAGGCCACGCAGCCTTTACGCAGGGCGTTTTCCAACTGGCGCAGCCCCTCGGCGGACTGGCCACTTTCCAGGCTGCCCAGCGCCGTTATGAACACCGCCAGCACCAGCCCGGCGGCTAAGGTCATCAGCAAGGGTTTCATGGCCCCGAACCAGCGGGGCTGCCTCCTGCCCACGGCCTCACCCTATAGCCGCCATGATGTTCATGAGCGGCAACATCACAGAGAGCAAAATCATCCCCACCAGGACTGAGCACACTAAAACCAGCGCGGGCTCCACCCGGCTCACCCGGTCCTCCAGAGCAGTTTCGCTCTCCTGGGCCAAATCCCTGGCCAGCTTTTCCATAGCGGTATCCGCCGCGCCACTGCGCTGGCCCAGCTCCAGCAGGCGGCACTGGGCTGCGGGCAACAGACCACTGGCTTTCATAGCTGTGCTAAGGCTTTCGCCATTGTCCAGTTGATCCCGGCACTGCGTGCACCGGGCCTGGGCTGCGGGGATGTCTGCCATCAGTTCCCCAGCCAGGGTGACGGCTTCTTCCATCGGCAGGCCACTGGCCATACCCATAGAAAGCGCCTGGGCTACACGGGCATTATTCATCATGCGGGAAAGGCCTTTGTCCCCCCGCTTGCCCCGCCATAGGGCCATCACTTTCTCTCTAAAGCCACCCACTGCCGCAAACAGGCCAAAAAACACTACCACCAATGCCAACAGCACCAGCAGTACGGGCATAGCCCCGTCCAGCCATTGCCCAATGGCCAGTAACCCCCCGGCCACACCGGTGAGCCGCCCGCCCAAAGAGGCATATACGTCCTCGAAAATGGGCAGCACCTGCACCAGCAGCACCGTGATGACCACCAGCATCAGGGCCAACATCACCGCGGGGTACAACAGCGCACTACGTACCCGCCGGTCTAACCTGGCCCGCTCCTCGTAATACTGGGAAAGCGCTGCCAAGGCGTCCTCCAGCCGGCCAGACTGTTCCCCTACCTGCACCAGCCCGCATACATACACCGGGAACCGCCCGGTTTCCTTCATGATGGCCGAAAGGGGAAGGCCCTCGTCCGCCTTTTGGGACATGAGCGCAAACAGTTCCTTATCGCCTTCGGCACTTTCTTCCGCCATCAGGGTCAGCCCGTCGCCAGTGCCTACACCAGCGTGCAACAGCATGGAGAGTTCCAGGCACAGGGCAGAAATAGAATCATTGCTCAGGATGTTGTTATTCAAACT
>CANOFK010000242.1 GCA_947565265.1 uncultured Clostridia bacterium
GCCGGAGGCCATTCCTTACTACGTCATAAAACACCCGTTTTGGTCACTCCCCGCCCAAAAAAAGTATTGACAGAGGCAAGGGCCTGTGGTAAAATAGGGCTCAAGACTGGAAGAGGAGTGAAAAGATGAAGGCATAAGCTCATAATAACCGGAATACACAGAAAAGCCGCCGTAAGGGGGCCTGTTTTGTGCCGGGATTTTGGGCTGTGCGTAGTTTCCCTCCCTCTGTTCGGGATAGTTGGGCCTATCAGGCCTTTTTATGCGCATACAGCCAACCCGGCGGGATTGGAGGTATGCGCATTGTTGCAAATAAAAGACTTGAGCATCGTGATGAAAAAAGATCTACGCCCCCTGTTGCAGGGCTTTACCTTTGCCCTGAACGCCGGGGACCGGGTGGCCATTATCGGCGAGGAGGGGGACGGCAAGTCCACCCTGCTGCGGCTGATCTGCCACCCAGAGGCCGCGGAGGGCTACGCCGAGTACAGCGGTTCCGTCCAAACAGGGGGTATGCTGCTGGGCTATCTCCCCCAGGAGGTAACGGCCGAAGAAGGCGCCCTGTCCGGCTATGCCTTCTGCTGCCGGGAGCCCGCCTTTTTAGAGAGCAGCCCCGGCGAGCTGGCCGCCGCGGCAGCCAAGCTGCGGTTCCCCCAGGAACTCTTCTACACCGACCGCCCGGTAGCCAGCCTTTCCGGCGGGGAAAAGGTCAAGCTGCGTATGGCCCTGCTGGCCCTGGGCCGGCCGGACGCCTACCTGCTGGACGAACCCAGCAATGACCTGGACGTGGAAACCCTGGAATGGCTGGAGGGCTTTATAACCGGCTGCGGCAAGCCGGTCATGTTCATCTCCCATGACGAAACCCTGCTGGAGAACACCGCCAACGTGATCATCCATCTGGAGCAGTTGCGCCGCAAGACCCTCCCCCGGTGCACGGTAGCCCGCTGCGGCTACCGCCAGTATGTGGAAGAGCGGCTGCAAAAGTTTCAAAAGCAGACGCAGTTGGCCCGCAAGGACCGGGAGGAAGACCGCAAGCGGCAGGAGAAGATCCGCCGTATGGAGCAGAAGGTGCAGCACGGCCTGGACACCATCAGCCAGGCCGACCCACACGGGGGCCGCCTCCTGAAAAAGAAGATGAAATCCGTCAAGTCCATGGAGCACCGTTTCGAGCGGGAGCGGGAGGATATGACCCAGTTCCCGGACAGCGAAGAGGCCATCCTGGCCGGGTTCGACCAAAGCGTGTCCCTGCCCGCGGGCAAGGTGGTGCTGGACCTGTCCCTGCCCGCCCTGGCCGCCCCGGACGGTACCCCCCTGGCGGAAAACATCCGGCTGTATGTCCGGGGGCCGGCGCACATCTGCATCACCGGGCAAAACGGCGCGGGCAAAACCACTCTCCTTCGGGAGATCGCCCGGCAACTGCTGCCCCGCACAGACCTGAAAGCCGCCTATATGCCCCAAAACTACGCCGAAACCGTCGACCAAACCCAAACCCCCGTCCAGTTCCTCACAGGCGGCAGCGGAGAGAAAGAGAAACTTACCCAAGCCAAAACCTTCCTGGGCAGCATGAAGTACACCGCCGAAGAGTGCGAGCACAGCATCAGCCAGCTTTCCGGGGGCCAAAAGGCCAAGCTGTTTTTCCTCAAGATGATCCTGGGCCACAACGACGTGCTGATCCTGGACGAACCCACCCGGAACCTGAGCCCCCTTTCCGGCCCGGTCATCCGGGGGATGCTGCAAAGTTTCGGCGGCTGCGTTATCAGCGTGTCCCATGACAGGCGTTTCATCGCCGAGGTGGCCGAAACCACCTACCGCCTGACCCCCCAGGGCCTTGTCCCCGGCGCGCCCGGCGGCTCCTGAGCCCCCCAAAAACGTGATTTTACAGAAAGAGGTGCCTCCATGATCTATCAGGAAAAGACCTGCGCCGCCATCCACGACCTGTCCGGCATGGGCAAATGCTCCCTAACCGTAGCCCTGCCGGTACTTTCCGCCTGCGGGGTAGAAACCGCCGCCCTGCCCACAGCGGTACTGTCCACCCATACCGGCGGGTTTACCGGCTATACCTACCGGGACCTCACCGGGGATATGCTGCCCACGGCCAAGCACTGGGCCGGGCTGGACATCCACTTTTCGGCGCTGTACACCGGCTTTCTGGGCTCGGCGGAGCAGACCGGCATCGTGGAGGAGATCATCACCCTGCTGGGCCAAGATGCCCTGGTGCTGGTAGACCCGGTCCTGGGGGATGGGGGCAAGCTGTACCAAACCATCACCCCCCAACTGGCCGCAGGCATGGCCGGGCTGTGCCGCAAGGCGGACCTGGTAGCCCCCAACCTGACCGAGGCAGCCTGCCTGCTGGGCCGGGAGTACCGGGGCGATACCCTGAGCCGGGCGGAAGCCGGCGATATCCTGGGGGCCCTGTGCCAAATGGGCCCGTCCATGGTGGTGCTGACCGGGGTGCGCTGCCAGGGGGGCCTGGGGGCCGTGTGCCTGGACGGGGCAAAGGGCCAGCCGGTATTCTGCATGATGGAGGAGATCCCCGGCTCCTTTCACGGCACCGGTGACCTGTTCGCCTCCACCCTGCTGGGGGGCCTGCTGAACGGTATGCCCCTGGAAGATGCCTGCTGGCTGGCCGTCCGTTTCGTCCACCGGGTGGTGGAAACTACCCGCCGGTATAGCAAAGACCCCCGCTTCGGCCCAAAGTTCGAAGTCCACCTGCCCGCCTTGGCCCAGGAACTGGAGGCTTATCGTTTACGCCGGTAGCCTCCGGCGG
>CANOFK010000243.1 GCA_947565265.1 uncultured Clostridia bacterium
TTGTTTTGTAATAGCTTTGGTGCTGCTGTTTTCCATGTCCAAGGAGAACAAGGTCTTTATTCTGGCAGGGGTGTTTTTCCTGGTGCTGGGGGCCTGGTGGCTGGCCGACGGGCTGATGCCGGCGCTCCATGTGTTCGAAGGCGGCTGGGGTATTGGCCTAAAGTGCGTAACCGGCGCGGCGCTGGCGATCCTGGTGGCGGCCTTTGCAAAGGAATACCGGAAAAAGGGCGGCACATCGGAGGATCAGGCAGAAAAATAGCAGCCTTGGCTGAAAGTCTTGTGTATAAGGGGGCCTCAACAGATGGAGGCAATCGTAGCGGTAGTGGGCAAGGTAGCGGTAATCCTGGTGCTGATCCTGGTGGGTTACTGGATCACCAAAAAAGGGATGCTGACCCAGCGGGGGGCGTCAGAGGTGACCGCCCTGCTCATCAAGGTGGTAACGCCCTGCGTCATCGTCAACTCCTTTTTGGGCTCCACCCAGCCACTGGGGGCCTATGAACTGCTGATGGCCATGGTCCTGCCCACCCTATGGATGGGCCTGGCCCTGGGCATGGGGCAGATATGCTTTGGCAAAGAGCCGGAGGAGCGGCGTAAGGTGCTGCGGTTCGCGGTAACATTCAGCAATACGGGCTTTATGGGCATCCCGCTGGTGCAGGGCATTGTGGGGGACACAGGGGTCATCTACGCCTCTTTCGGGGTAGTGGTGTTCAACATCCTCTGCTGGACCTACGGGTACAGCATGATGAGCGGCGGGGCCAGGCTGAACTTAAAGACCGTGCTGCTGAACCCCGGCATGGTGGGCCTTGCCATCGGCCTGCCCATATATTTCCTGAAGATACAACTGCCGGCAATGGTAGTAGAGCCGGTAGGCTTGCTTTCAGACCTGAACACCCCGCTGGCCATGCTGGTCATAGGCAGCTACATTGCCAAGGCGGACATCCATTCCTTTATGTCGGACATGAGCGTATACAAGGTTTCTTTCCTGCGGCTGATAGCGGCGCCGGGCATTTACCTGCTTTTGCTGCTGCTGGTCCGCCCCAGCGAGGCGCTGTTTGTAACCAGCATAATCCAGGCGGCCACGCCGGTGGCAGCCAACACCGTGCTGTTCGCCGTACAGTATAAGCGGGACTCGGAACTGGCGTCCCGGCTGGTGGCCGTGTCCACGGTGTTGTCCATCCTGACCATCCCGGTGCTGACCATACTGGCGCAGGCGCTCTGCTAAAGCCAAGGGGGGACATACCGAAAGCCCCCGGCCGTTCCGGGTTCAAACCGCATATGTGGACAAGCTGCACACGCAAACCCCTATATATAATAGAAAGCAAAACAGGATAGGAGGCAGGTATGGTATACATCGCGCCGTCGCTGTTGGCGGCTGACTTCTCGGCTTTGGACCGGGAGGTGGCAAAGATTGAGCAGGCAGATATGCTGCACGTAGACATTATGGACGGGCACTTTGTGCCGAACATCAGCATAGGCCCGGCGGTGGTGGCAGCCCTGCGGGACAAAACCCGCCTGCCCTTTGACGTGCACCTGATGCTGGAACGCCCCATGGCCTACCTGCCGGTGTTCCGCAAGGCAGGGGCGGATATCATCACCGTCCATGTGGAGTGCCAGGAGCCGGTGGGGGAACTGATCGCCGCTATTAAGGCCACCGGCGCCCAGGCCGGGGTGGCCATCAGCCCGGACACACCCATTTCGAAGATCGGCCCCTGGGCCGCGGAGCTGCGCCAGGTCACGGTGATGACCGTATATCCGGGATTTGGGGGGCAGAAGATGCTGCTGGAGCCCCTAAAGAAGGTACTGCAACTGAAATGCCTGTACCCCCACCTGCTGGTTGAGGTAGACGGCGGCGTCAACCTGCAAACCGCGCCCCTATGTAAAGCGGCGGGGGCGGACATTTTGGTGGCGGGCACGTCGGTGTTCCAGGCGGAGGACCCCTACCTGGAGATGCGCTGCCTATCCATTTAAGGCCACTCACCAATCGCCCTGCTGCTACATAGTATGGGGTAAACGGAAGGGGGGCTGCCGATGAGGATAAAAACGCCGCCCCAGCCTCTGGTGTTCCGGCTGGAGGGGGCTACGGCCCTGTGCGGGGCGGTGGCGGCCATATACCGGGCCTGGCCAAAGGCGGCCTCCAGCCTATGCCTGTGGCGGGGGGCTTACTATTTGCAGGTAAGCGCCGGGCTGGCCCAGCGGCAGCGGCTGGCCCGCACCGCGGGGCGGTACGGCCGTTGCCTGGGCCCGTGCCCCACTTTTTACGCCTTTTGCCGGGAACACGGGGAGGAAATCAGCGCCGAGCCGGTGGCAAAGCTGGGCAAAGCCCTGGCAAAAGGGGCAAATGGGCCGGAAAATGGAAAAAATTGTAAACAATAGCGCTTTAACGATTGCGTTGAGGCGCTTTTTATGTTATAATTACCCTACGCAGCGAAAAACGCGGCCTTTTTGTACCGCAAGGGGGACCGAACGGAGGAATTTCTTTACAGGAAAGGGGGAAAACAACGGCGGGCCGGGCCAAAAACAGCCATTTCACTGGGTGGAACTGCCAAAAACGGCGGGGCACACCAAGGTGAATTATGGGCAAACATACAGAAAAAGGGGCGAAAAGCACAAAGAAACCCCTGAAAAACCGCATAACAGCGCCAAATTCTTTAGTTTGCCCGTCGGCAAAAAAATTATGTAAAGACGCAAAAAAGTTGAAAAAAAGGCTTGCATTTTTCGCGCTCAAAGGTTA
>CANOFK010000244.1 GCA_947565265.1 uncultured Clostridia bacterium
ACAGACATCATGATTATACACCAGAGTGGGGGGCGGGTCAACCGGTTTTGGGCTTTTGGGGTAATAATGGGGGGATTTTTTGAAAAGGGGAGGGCCCCGGCGGCCATAACAAAAGGGCAGCCCCGCCGGCGGGACCGCCCTTTTTATGTTTTGGATGCTTTAGGCTTCGGTTTTTCCGGTTTCTTCGGTCTTTTCGCCGGCAAAGTAGTCTTCGAACATCTTGTTTACCGCGTCGATGGTCTGGCCGGCGATGTCGGGCAGGTCGCCGCCCCAAGCCTTGCCGGCAGCCGCGTAGCCCTTGGCTACGGCATCCTGCATCTCCTTCATCTTCTCCGGGTCATCCCCCGCCAGGGCCTGGGCCATCTGGAAGATGCGCTGGGAGGTCTGCTTGACGCCCCAATAGCCGTCCTCGGAAATGGCCTCCTGGGCGGCCTGCTTGGTTTCCAGGTCCACATTCAGGTTGCCGGAGGCGAACATACGCCAAAAGCTGTCATCCTCGGCGGACTTGGCGGTCATGCCCTGCTTTTGGAAGGTCTGGGTCATCATGTTGATGAACCGGTTCATCTGGTTGTCCAGGTCGGCCTTCAGGCTTTTGACCAGGGCGGCCCGGTCGCTGTCGCTCATTTTATTGATGCTTTTGGCGTCGCTGCTGAGCTCTACGCTGTCAGGGGCCTGTTCGACTTTACCCGCGGCCGCGCCGGACCCGGCGGTCTTTTCCGCCTCTTTGGCGGGTTCGGCGGGCTTGCCGGCCCCGGTGGACTGGGTGGTTTTGGTGTAATTGGAAACAGCCTGGTAACGGTTTACACTGGGATCAAATTCTAATGCCATGGGATGGTTCCTCCTTCTATACTATGTCAATCGCCGTCTATTTACTATATCGGTTAAAAGCTGGAAAAAATTACCCCTATATAGCGGATGGGACGGAATTTATTTGGGGTCCGCCCTCCAGCCGGCCGGTAACGGGGACGTACATCCAGCAGCCGGTGATGCTGCCGTCCGCCGCGTGGCGGTAGTACTCGGTGATGGGCAGGCCGCTGTCTTCGCAGGCAAAGCCCAGCCGGGGGCCAAAGCTTTGGCAGATCCACTGGTAGGGGGGGACGCCCCCTTGCCAGGGCTCTTTTTCCAGGGCGCGGGCGGTCTGTTCGTTGATCTCCACCCGCAGGTACTGGCCACCGGGCAGCCAGCGGAGGTCAAACCCCTGGGGCTGGGCCCGGCTTTCTACCCGGAAACCGAAAAACACGCCGCTGGGCCGCTGGCCGGAAAGGTAGTTGAAACTCATGCACACATCCCAGCCGGGCTCCGGGCCTACAGGGGACAGGTCCGCGTCGCCCAGGGCCACGAACTCCTCCATCAGCTTTTCCACGTCTGGCTCGCCGGTATTGCCGGGGGCGTAGCGGATTTTGCCGCACCAGAGGGACTCCTGCCACTCTACCAGGTCCACGGCCGCGCCGTCCACCTGGAACCGGGCCAGGGCTTTTTCGTGGGGGTGCATGGAATCGGGCAGGGTAGGCGTGGGGTTTATCTTGTTCATTTGGTGTACCGTTTTGTCCTTTCGTCCTGGATGGGGCCGCTCCAGTCCATGCCAAAGCCGAAGTCGTAGCAATGGCCGGCGGCGTCGGTGTAGGGCTCCATATCAAAGGGCACGTCCTCGCAGTGGCGCTCGACGGTTTCCATATTGGCGGGCATCTGCACGGGCAGCAGGCCGCTGGGCTCGGCCCGGCCGCTGACCAGGTCGAAGATGGCCTGGGCCTGCACGCCGAAGTCGATGAGGATGCCGTCGGCGCTCTGCTCAAACTCGGCGGGGACAGTGGGCTTGTGCATCCGCAGCACGGCGATAACGGGCTTTTGGCCCATGGCCGCTTTGGTATCCAGCAGCAGGTCCAGGTCGCCCTCATTGGCGGCAAAGCCGGTTTTGCCCTGATAGCCCCGGTTGGTGAAAGCCTCCCGGAAGTCGCCGCCGGCAATGCTCTCCGGCCGGGCGGCCTGGGCCGTGTAGGGACGGTATTGCAGGGAGATGGGCACATAGCCGTTGCCCCCGGCCTCCCGGTCCTCTTTGGAGTAGCCGTCGGAGAGGGGGCTCTCCATAAACACCAGGGCGAAGTCCGCCTCTTGGGGGGTGCTTACCCGGTCATAGTATTTCTCCACCAGCTCGGTAGCGGCGGGGTCGATATCCTGGGCGGGCAGGCTGCTGCGGAAGAAAGACTGCATGGGGCCGATGTGCCGGGTGGGGATGTACACCTTTTTGCGGTCCCGCTGGGGCAGGGCGCCCTGGTTTTTTACCATGACCACGGATTTGAGCTGGGCCTCGTAGCCGGCCCGGCAGAATTCCTCGCAGCCGGCCACCCTGGCGCTTTCGGCAGGGTCCAGGTAGGGGTTCTCGAACAGGCCGCAGCGGAAGATGTTCTTCAGCAGGCGCACGGCGGACTGCTCCATCCGGGCGCGCATGGCCGCCTCCCCGTGGCGCTGGCAGCCGATTTGGTAGGCCTCCAGGATGGGCGCGATGGCGGAGTTGCCCCCGAACTGGTCCACGCCGTTCTCAATGGCCAGCAGGTGCCGCTGGGCCTCGGTCAGCTCCTCCACCCCGTAGCAGCGGCTGGAGAAGGAGTCGACCTCCGGTTCCGGGTCCGCGGTGATGCCCCAGTCGGTGCAGACGATGCCGTCGTAGCCGTATTTTTCCCGGAGCAGGTCGTGGATGATGTACCGGCTGTAGGAGTTGCCCAC
>CANOFK010000245.1 GCA_947565265.1 uncultured Clostridia bacterium
CGGCCGGGCCGGCAGGCGAGAAGGGCGCCCCCAAGGCCCTCCCACAACCCAACCAAAGGACGGAAATAGCAAAGGACGGAATAGCAATGAAAAGGCGTTTTCGATTTTACCTGGCCCTGCTGGCCGCCAAGTTCAGCGTATGCTGCTTACGGCTTGTGGGCCGCAAAGGCACCAACCTCCCCGGCGGGGTGGCCATCTATCTATGCAAAGACTTCCTGGGCCAGATGCCCCGGCCGGAAACCATCATCGGCATAACCGGCACCAACGGCAAAACCACCGTGGCCAATATGGTAGAGGACGTGCTGGCCCGCTGCGGCTATGATTTTGTATGCAACCAAAGCGGCTCCAACGTGGATACCGGCGTGGCCTCGGCGCTCATTGCCAACAGCACCCTGCTGGGCAAGCCCAAAAAGCCTCTGGCCGTGTTCGAGCTGGACGAGCGCAGCGCCAACCTGACCATGACCTATATCAAGCCGGACCTCCTGCTGGTCACCAACATCTTCCGAGATTCCTACAAGCGCAACGCCCACCCGGAGTTTATCGTGGATATCCTGGAGCGCTTTGTGCCGGACAGCACCCGCCTGGTGCTCAATGCCGACGACCTGATGTGCGCCTCGCTCAAGCCGGACAGCCCCCGCAGCTACTTTTCCATCCTCCGCCAGCCGGAGGACGGCCCTGGGGACGAAAACATCGTCCAGGACGTACGGGCCTGCCCCCGGTGCGGGGCCATGCTGGCCTGGGATTTCCGCCGCTACCACCACATTGGCCGGGCCGCCTGCCCCCAGTGCGGCTTTGCCTCCCCCCAGGGGGACTGCCGGGCCGTGGAGATCCAGCCCGGCCGTATGCTGGTGGAGCTGGAGGGCCGGCAACTGGCTTTCCCCCTGCCCAACCGCAACATGATCAACGTGTACAACGCCCTGGCCGCCGTGGCCCTGCTCCACGCCTTTGGGCTGGAGCCGGAGCGCATTGCCGGGGCCATGGCCCACACCGGCGTCAGCGCCACCCGTTACAAAGAAACGGACGCCGCCGGCCGCAAGGTCATCCTGCACCTGGCCAAGGGGCAAAACCCGGTGGCCTGCTCCCGGGCCTTCCAGAATATCCGGGACTATCCGGGCAAAAAAGCGGCCATCCTGTTTTTAGACGACTTCTTCGACGCGGCCCATACCGTAGAGAATATCTCCTGGCTGTATGACGCGGACTTCGAGTTTTTGGCCGGTCCCTCGGTCACCCAGGTGGTGGTTGCCGGGGCCCGGCACTGGGACGTCTACCTGCGCCTGCTGATGGCCGGGGCCGACCCGTCCCGCGTGGCCCATATGGCAGACACCGCCCAGGCCGCCCAGGCCCTGGACCCGGCCGGGGCCGGCGCGGTGTTCATCCTCTACGACGTGTACACCATCCTCCTGGCGGAAAAGACCATGGCGCAGGTAAAAGAACGGCTGGAAAAGGAGGGCGGGAACCATGGATAATATGGAAAAAGTAGATCCGGTCAAAATCGAGGTGCTCTTCCCGGAGGTCTGCAACCTGTTCGGGGACCTGTTCAATGTGAAGTACCTGCAACGCTGCCTGCCCGGGGCCACCCGGATAGACACCCCCCTGGCCGGGGAACCGGCCTTTGCCCAAGGGCCCGTCAGCCTCCTCTATATGGGCCCCATGAGCGAGCGCACCCAGGAAAAAGCCCTGGACCGGCTGCGCCCCCATACCCGGCGGCTGGCAGAGTTGATAGAGGCGGGTACCGCTTTCCTGCTCACCGGCAACGCGGTAGAGCTTTTCGGCAGCTATATCGAGAACGAGAACGGTTCCCGCATCCAGGGCCTGGGCCTGCTGCCCCTGCACGCCAAGCGGGACATGATGCACCGGCACAACAGTGTGTTCCTGGGCGATTGGCAGGGCCGGGCGGTCAACGGTTTCAAGTCCCAGTTCACCTTTGCCTGGCCGGAGGAGGGCTGCCAGGGCCTGTTCCCGGTAAAAAAAGGCGTGGGCCTCCATCCGGGCTGCCCCTACGAGGGGCTGCAAAAGGGCAACCTCTTCGCCACCTACCTGCTGGGCCCGGTGCTGCTGCTGAACCCCTGCCTGGCCCGCTCCCTCCTGCAAGCCATGGGCGCCGGGAACGCCAGCCTGGCCTTCGAAGAAGCCGCCCAGGCAGCCTACCAACAGCGGCTGCAAGACTTCCACGACAAAGTGTAGCGCACCCGCCCTCCCCTGTGGTGCGTCCATAAAGAAGAGGTTGTGACGAAATTTTGGCCTCCGGCGGCGGAGAGTTGGCTACGCCAACTCTTGGGCTCTGCCCCTAGGAACCCCTCCACCTTGCCTCCCCTTCACCCCACACGGGCCAGCCCCCACCCCCCCAAAAAAAGCATGGGCCCCAACCGGGCACCTCTTCCCTCAGTTTCCCTTCGCCCTACCAGGTGGCCAGCCCCTATCCCGCCAAAAAGCGTGGGCCCCCGCTTGGCCCCCTCCCTCCCACAGGCATAGGCCCAATTTGGTCAATCCGCCTTTCCAGAACGCCGCCCGGCCGGCACACCGGCAACGGTTACAAAACAATCGAACCAAAACCAAATTTATAACCGCAATACCTGCCCATTATCCCCCTGCTACCTGCCCAATACCCGCCCCCTACCTGGCTGTTATCCCCCTCCTAACCGGGTAAGAACCGGGGGTAAATCGGCCAAAAAAAGGAAAAGGACCGGCCACAAACCGGTCCCTTTCCTTCTTTTG
>CANOFK010000246.1 GCA_947565265.1 uncultured Clostridia bacterium
TTCTAGACTACTCCATGTCCGTTATCGTGCAGCGCGCCCTGCCGGACGTGCGGGACGGCCTCAAGCCCGTACACCGGCGCATCCTCTACAAAATGTATCAGGACTCCCTATGGCCGGACGGCCCCTACCGCAAGTGTATGGATACGGTAGGTAAGACCCTGGCGGAGTTCCACCCCCACGGCGACGCGGCGGTGTACGACGCCATGGTGCGCCTGGCCCAGGATTTTTCCCTGCGCTATATGCTGGTCGACGGCCACGGCAACTTCGGCTCCGTAGACGGCGACCCCCCGGCCGCCCCCCGTTATACCGAGGCCCGGATGACCAAGCTATCCGTCGCCATGCTGGATGACATAAACAAAGATACCGTAGACTTTAGGCCCAACTATGACGACCGCCTGAAAGAGCCGGTTGTCCTGCCCAGCCATTTCCCCAACCTGCTGGTCAATGGCTCCATGGGCATTGCTGTGGGTATGGCCACCAATGTGCCCCCCCACAATATCAACGAGGTGCTGGACGGTGTCTGCTGCTATATCGATAACCCCGAGGCCACCTTGGATGAGTTGATGGAGCACATCAAGGGCCCCGATTTTCCCACCGGCGGCATTATCATGGGCCGCAGCGGCATCCGGGCCGCCTATGCCACCGGCCGGGGCAAGGTGGTGATCCGGGCACGGGCAGAGATCGAAGAGGACGAAAAATCCGGCCGCTCCAAAATCATCGTTTCCGAAATCCCCTATAAGGTCAATAAGGCGGAGTTGATCAAAAGTATCGCCGACCTGGTCAAGGAAAAGCGCATCGAAGGCATTACCAACGTAGACGACCACTCTGACCGGGAGGGTATGCGCATCGTCATTGACGTCAGGCGGGATGCCTCCCCCCAGATCGTGCTCAACCACCTGTTTACCCTCACCCAGCTACAGGTGTCCATTGGCGTCATCATGCTGGCCCTGGTAGACGGCCGCCCGGAAATCCTCAACCTCCCAAAGATCCTGCAAAAATATGTGGAGTTCCAAATGGAGGTCGTCACCCGGCGCACCCAGTACGACCTGAAAAAGGCCCAGGACCGGGCCCATATCCTTGAGGGCCTGATGATCGCCTTGGACTTCATCGACGAAGTGGTGCGTATGCTCCGGGAGGCCAAGTCCATCCCCGAAGGCAAAGCCGCCCTGATGGAGCGGTTCGGCCTGGACGACCCCCAGGCACAGGCCATTGTGCAAATGCGCCTGGGCCAGTTGACCGGCCTGGAGCGCACCAAAGTGGAAGAGGAACTGGAAGAACTGCGGGTGAAGATCGCAGACTTGCTGGACATCCTCCAAAGCGAAGGCCGCCGCCGGGGTATCATCAAGGACGAGGCCCTGGATATGAAAAAGCGTTTCGGCGACGAGCGCCGCACAGAGATCGCCGCCATCAGCGGCGAGGTGGATGTAGAAGACCTGATCCCCGTAGAGGAATGCGTGCTCACCCTCACCCAGTACGGCTACATCAAGCGCCAGAAAATGGAAACCTACAAAACCCAAAAACGGGGCGGCCGGGGCATTTCTGGCATGAGCCGCCGGGAGGAGGACGCCGCCTCCGATATCTTTGTTACCGGCAGTCACGATTACGTGCTGTTCTTCTCGGACCTGGGCCGTATGTACCGCATCAAGTGTTACGAGGTGCCCGAAGGCTCCCGCACCAGCCGGGGTATGCACATCCGCAACCTGCTGCCCTTGCAGGGGGAGGAAACCATCACCTCCGTCCTGCGCCTGGACGGCCTGGATGACGGCAAATACCTGGTCATGGTCACCCGCCACGGCGTTGTAAAGCGCACCAAGCTGTCCGCTTTCCAAAACGTGCGGAAAGCAGGGCTCATTGCCGTCGATCTGGACGAGGGCGACCACCTGGCCTGGGTGCAAGTAACCGGCGGCCAGGACGACCTGCTCTTCGCCACCCGCCAGGGCATGGCCCTTCGTATGCACGAGGCGGACGTCCGGGAGCTCAGCCGCAACGCACGGGGCGTCAAGGTCATGAAACTGGAGCCCGGCGACAGCATCGTGGGCATGGACGTGATCCGGGAGGGCAGTATGGTGCTCACAGTCACCGAAACCGGCTTTGGCCGGCTCACCTCCCCGGAGGAGTACCGTGTCCAAAAGCGGGGCGGCAAGGGCCTGCTCAACTACCATGTAGAAAAATACGGCGCGGTCGCCGGCATCCGGGTCATCTCCCCGGAGGAAGAGGATATCATCCTCATCTCCAGCGACGGCATTATTATACGGATCTCCGCCGGGCAGATACGCCAGTGTGCCCGGCCCAGCAAGGGCGTGCGGGTGATGAAGGTTTCCGAGGGTAGCCTGTTGGTCACCCTGACCAGCGCCCCCAAAAGCGACCTGGAGGATGAGCCCCTGGATCCGGGTATCCCGGACGCCCCAGAGGAGCCCGCTCCCCCAGACCCAGCCCCTCCTGCCATCCCCACCGGCCAGGAGAACTAAACACTCTGGAACCGCCAGAGTTTAAGGACGAAAACACCTATGTTTAACCCTCATATATAAAGAAGTAAGCCCCCTTGGCAACAAGGCGGGCTTACTTTGATTTTATATCCTTCCAAAACTGCCGAAACGCTGCCGGGGCGCTGCCCCAGGCCCCGCTTAAGAACCTTTTTGAAAAAAGGTTCTTAAGAATCTCCCAAAACTTTTAAGGGGGGTACTGCCGGGGCGCTGCCCCAAACCCTGCTT
>CANOFK010000247.1 GCA_947565265.1 uncultured Clostridia bacterium
TATTTAAATCCCCCATTTCCTTAATTTTCCCGTTTCCCGGCCGATTATATAGAAAAGGAGGGGAATCTTTATGGAACTGAATATGCAGGGCGGGATCCGCCGCCAGGCGGCGGCCACGCAGGCCCAGCGGCCCGGCGCGGCCCCTACCCGGCCGGAAACACAGGCCACCGTGAAACAGGGGCAGCCGGCCAGGGAGGATAAGTTGGAGCTTTCCCCGGAGGCTTTGGCGTTTTTAGAGGGCCAACCGGAATCTGCCGGGGCTGCGGGGGCTGCCGGGGACGCCCCCCAGGAGGGCGGCATCCAAGCGCCCCTCTCCCCCGCGGAGAAACGCCAACAGGCCCAGGCGGAAAAATTGAAAACCGCCAAACAGATGCTGGACATCCTGCGGGAGCAGAGCGCCCAAATGAAGGAGCAGAACGAAAAGCAGGCCGAGGCCATGAAAAAGGCCATGGACAAAATGAAGAAGTGTATGCGCATTGCCCGGAACATCAGCAAGGGCCACAAGGTGCCCCATCAGGACGAAAAGTACCTGCTGGAGAACGACCCCAAAGCCTATATGATGGCCGTTATGATGCGGATGATGGAAGAGGAGAAGAAAAAGGTTAAGTCGGAACTGGACGAGGAGGACGCCCGCAACGAAACCCAGGAGGCCGGCCCTGTGGAGGGCGCCGGCACCGTGGAGGGCGGCGGGGAAATATGCGTGGACGCCCCCGCAGAAGTGAGCGTGGAATAGGAGGCCCCCATGAGTATTGCAGTGAACCTGTACTACACCGGCACCAACGGCAGCGCCCGCCGATTTGTACAGGAGATGGAAGAGAGCGGTACCGCCGGGCTGATCCGCCAGGAGCCGGGGAACCTGCGCTATGCGTACTTCTGCTCCCTTAGCGACCCGGAAACGGTTTTGCTGGTGGACATATGGGAGGACCAGCAGGCCATTGACCGCCACCACGCCAGCCCCATGATGGCCACCCTAGCCCGGCTGCGGGAGAAATATGACCTGCATATGCGCGTGGAGCGCTTTGTGCCCGATGAAGGCGGCATACCGGACCAGGACTGCCGGTTTATTCGGAACTGAAAATCAAAACAAAGAAAAAGGCCCCCTCCTACGGCGGAGGGGGGCTTTTTTGCGTGTTGGGTTTCGGGGCGGTCAATCTTCCCCCAGCACGTCCCAGGGGGTGAGCATACCCAGCAGGGGCTGGTCGGGCTTGCCGTCCTCGGTGATAAAGATCACGGAAACCCGCTTGTTGCGGCCCCGCACCTGCTCAAACTGCTGGCGCACATAGATGTACGTGGCATCGGCCGGGACGAACTCGTAATTCTCCGCGTGCTCCGTTACGGCCAGATAGCCCTTTAGGTCTTTGATGGTTGCCTCCGGGTCCAGCCCCTTGCCCCGCCTGCGCAGCAGGAAACGGAACACCGAACCCACACTGAACACCCCGTAAAAGCGGTCGCCTTTCATCACCGGCACATGGGAATAGCCGTTTTTGTCCATCAGTTCCATCACCCGCAGCACCCGTTGGTCCGGGCCCACCTTCAACACCCGCTCGGCCTTTGTGGCGTAGTCGATGGCTAGGGGCGGCCGGCTTACAAACTCCAGGGCATCCCGCAGGGCCTGCACCACCGGCTGGGAGGGCACCACCACCGGCTGGCCGTCCAGATTGGCGCTGTGGGCCATCAGGTTGCGTATATGCCGGCAAAGGTCCAGCTTATCCCGCACCGGCGCGCTCTCGTAGTCTTTGATGAACTCGTACACCGCGCTGGTGTAGTGCCGCCGGGCGTTGCGGTACTTTTCATCCAGCACGTCTTCTATCTGCTTGTAAAGATCCAAGAACAGCTCCACTCTCTCCTGGTTCTCCATGTCACTGCCTCCTTGCCTGTGTTGTGGCGGGCAGGCCCAGCGCTTTGGCCAGGTCCTGGCTGCCGTAGCCCAGCCCGTTCAGCGCTTGCAAGAGCCCGTTGGCCGAGAGCCTTTCCGGCAGGCCCAGGGCCTGTTGCAGCCGCCGGCGTTTGGCGGCGCTATCCGCCCCGCCGCTGAGCCCCAGCTCGTATAAGGTTGCCTTGGTCAGCGGCGCGTGGCCTGTGTCCTGGCCGGGGGGATCCTCTTCCTCCTCAAAGGTGGCGCCCGCCCGGCGCAGGCAGTCCAGGAGCACCCCGGCGGGCATCCCCTCTACCCCCAGTTTCCCTTCTTTGGAGGGCTTGGCCTTCCGCCGCTCTTTGCCGTATACGTCCGGGATATAGGCGTGCCTGACCTGCCGGGGCGGCAGGCACTGGCTGAGCCGGCTGCGGATGAGGAACCCGGCCCCGTCGCTGTCTGTGAGGATAATAACGCCCCGGCTTTCCGCCAGCCGACGGATCAGCTCCATCCGCCGGGCATCCTTGAAAATTTGAAAGCCCCCGGTTTCCACAATGGTTGCCTCTACCAAACCGGCCAGCCGGGCCTTGTCACAGCGGCCCTCCACCACCAGGGCCTCCCGCAGCCGGACCATCAGGCGGCCCCTTTCTGGGCTGCCAGCAGCAACTGGGCGACCAGCCGCTCCAGGACCGTCCGCTTTTCCAGCGGGGAGCCCTTCAGCGCCAGGTCGGCCTCCAGCAGCAGGTCCAGGCAGGCTTTTAGGGCGGGGGTGGAGAAGTACCGCAGCGAGCGCTGCGCTTTTTTTACCCGGTAGTCGTTGTAGCGTTTCTCCGGGGTGTATGCCTTGA
>CANOFK010000248.1 GCA_947565265.1 uncultured Clostridia bacterium
CAGGCCGTCAAGTCCGGCGATGTGCTGATCGTTCTGGAAGCCATGAAGATGGAGAACGAGATCATGGCCCCCAAAGACGGCACCGTGTCCAGCGTGGCCGTGTCCAAGGGCGCGGCTGTGGAGAGCGGCGCACTCCTTTGCACCATAGCTTAAGCTTATGGGCCTTATTACCAAATAAAAAGGAGTGTAACCTGAATGGACGCTATACAGACCTTTTTGCAAAGCACCGGCTTTGCCATTGTGGCCAAAGAGCCCCTGGACCTGGTGATGATCCTCATCTCCTGCGTGCTGCTCTACCTGGCCATTGTCAAAAAGTTTGAGCCCCTGCTGCTGCTGCCCATTGCCTTTGGTATGCTGCTGACCAACCTGCCCGGCGCCGGGATGTACCACGCCGAGTTCTTTGCGGACGGCGTCATCAACTGGGCCGAGCTGGGTACCGGCCACGGCGGCCTGCTGGACTACCTGTACCTGGGCGTCAAGCTGGGCATCTACCCCTGCCTCATCTTTGTAGGCGTGGGCGCGGGCACAGACTTTGCCCCCCTTATCGCCAACCCCAAGACCCTGCTGTTGGGCGCTGCCGCCCAGTTGGGTATCTTCATTACTTATGTAGCCGCCCGGCTCACCATCTTTACCGGGCCGGAGGCTGCCTCCATCGGCATCATCGGCGGTGCGGACGGCCCCACGGCTATTTACACCACTGCCCGGCTGGCCCCGCATCTGCTGGGGCCCATCGCCGTAGCCGCGTACAGCTACATGGCCCTGGTACCGGTCATCCAGCCGCCTATTATGAAGGCCCTGACCTCCAAAGAGGAGCGCCGCATCAAGATGAAACAGTTGCGGCCTGTTTCCAAAACGGAAAAGATCCTGTTCCCCATCATCGTCACCATCTTCGTGTCCTTCATGCTGCCCTCTGCCGCGGCCCTGGTGGGCTGCCTGATGCTGGGCAACCTGATGAAGGAGAGCGGCGTGGTAGAGCGCCTGAACAAAACCGTCCAGAACGAGCTGATGAACATCGTCACGATCTTCCTGGGCATCTCTGTGGGCGCCACCGCTACGGCGGGGAACTTCCTTAAGCCCGACACCCTGCTGATTTTGGGCATGGGCATTGTGGCCTTTGGCATGGGCACTGCCGGCGGCGTGCTGCTGGCCAAGCTGATGAACGTGTTCAGCAAAGAGAAGGTAAACCCGCTGATCGGTTCCGCCGGCGTGTCCGCAGTACCGATGGCCGCCCGTGTATCCCAGGTGGTAGGCCAGAAGGAGGATCCCTCCAACTTCCTGCTGATGCACGCAATGGGTCCCAACGTGGCGGGCGTTATTGGCTCCGCCGTTGCGGCCGGCGTGCTTATGGCGCTATTTGGTTGAGAAGGAGGTTATCTTAAATTATGGCTAAAAATCCCCTGAAGATAATGGATACCATCCTGCGTGACGCCCACCAGTCCCAGGCGGCCACCCGTATGAAACTGGAGGACATGGTGCCCGTGCTGCCTTTGCTGGACAGCATCGGCTACTGGTCTTTAGAGTGCTGGGGCGGCGCCACCTTTGATGTGTGTATGCGCTTTTTGAACGAAGACCCCTGGGAGCGCCTGCGCACCCTGAAAAAGGGCCTGCCCAACACCCGGCTGCAAATGCTGCTGCGCGGCCAGAACCTGCTGGGCTACCGGCACTACGCAGATGACGTGGTGGAGGCATTCGTCAAGAAGTCCCTGGAAAACGGTATCGACGTGGTGCGTATCTTTGACGCGCTGAACGACCCCCGGAACGTACAGGCAGCGGTAAAGTTTGTAAAAGCATACGGCGGCTTTGCCGAGGTTGCCATCAGCTATACCAAAAGCCCTGTGCACAGCGAGGACTACTTTGTGAAACTCTCTATGGAGCTGGAGAAAATGGGCGCCGACTCCATCTGCATTAAGGACATGGCCAACCTGCTGCTGCCCTATGACGCCTACTCCCTGGTGAAAAAGCTGAAGGAGAATGTGGGCGTACCCATCCACCTGCATACCCACAACACCACCGGCACCGGCGACATGACCAACCTGATGGCCGCCCAGGCCGGGGTGGACATTGTGGACTGCGCCCTCTCCCCCCTGGCCAACGGCACCAGCCAGCCCGCCACCGAGGCCATGGTGGCCACCCTGCGGGGCACCAGCCGGGATACCGGCCTGGACATGAACAAGCTTTCCGAGGCTGCCGCCCACTTCCGTGACGTGGCCGCCAAGCTGGACATCAACCCCAAAGTGTTGAAGGTGGATGTAAACACCCTGCTGTACCAGGTGCCGGGCGGTATGCTCTCCAACCTGATCAGCCAGTTGAAACAGGCCAATGCCGAGGATAAATACTACGACGTGCTGGAAGAGGTACCCCGTGTCCGGGAGGACTTCGGCTATCCGCCCCTGGTTACGCCGACCAGCCAGATCGTGGGCTCCCAGGCGGTGCTGAACGTGCTCTCCGGCGAGCGCTACAAGATGGTTTCCAAAGAGTCCAAGGGCCTTCTTCGTGGCGAGTACGGCAACCTGCCCGGCCAGGTCAACGAGGAAGTGCGCAAGAAGTGCATCGGCAATGACGATGTGATCACCTGCCGCCCCGCCGACCTGCTGAAACCGGAGATGGAGAAACTCCGGGCCGAGTGCAAAGAGAAGGGCATCGGCCACTGCGAGGAGGACACCCTTAGCTACGCCCTCTTCCT
>CANOFK010000249.1 GCA_947565265.1 uncultured Clostridia bacterium
ATGTACTTTTATGATGACGAGGACCCGTTGCTGCGGGGCGGGAAATGGAAGAAACAGGAGGATGGGGAACAATGAAAAAGCGGAGTAAAAAGAATACGGCCACTTTGACGTATTATCTTAGAAAATTCCATAGGCCGGTGATTTTGGCGGTTTTGCCGCTGCTGGCTATTTGCGGGGCACAGGCCGGGGCTTCGCTGGTGACGGCGCAGGTGTTCCAGCGGGTGTTTGAGGGGGATCTGGCCGGTATGGGCCGGTGGATGATGGTGCTGGCAGGGGTATGGCTTGGCGTAATGGGGTTTAGCGTTTTGTTGGAGTTGTTGCAGGCCCGGACGATCCGGCGGCTGAACAATGCCCTGCGGGAGGACATGGCCGCCACGCTGGCCGGTATGGGCCATCAGGCGTACCATAGCACAGCTACGGGGGAGTACCTCTCCCGGTTCACCAACGATGTGAACCAGATTGAGAACCTGGCTTGGAAACCCTTCTTTCAGTTGGTGGAGATGGGGGCTACAGCGCTGTTCAGCGTGCTGGTGTTGCTGGCCATCCACTGGTCGCTGGTACTGGCGGCACTGGTGACGACGGTGGTGATGCTGTTTGTGCCCCAGCTTTTCAACAAGCGGATGGAGCGCCTGGGGGAGGCGTGCGCCCAGGCCCAGGCCGCTGCCACTGGCAGCCTGA
Source organism: uncultured Clostridia bacterium (assembly GCA_947565265.1). Taxonomy (GTDB): domain Bacteria; phylum Bacillota; class Clostridia; order Oscillospirales; family Acutalibacteraceae; genus Acutalibacter; species Acutalibacter caecimuris. The sequence continues at coordinate 679 of CANOFK010000249.1, forward strand.
AAGACCTGCTTGCGGGCTGGGACGTGCTGCGTTCCTTTGGGCGGGAGAAACGCTTTTTTGACTGCGCCGGCCAGGCCAGTGAGCAGATTGAGAAACCGCGGTTCCGGCTGGCCTACAGGAAAGGGCTGGTTGGGGCCGGGGTGGGCTGCGTCAACGTGGTTTGCCAGCTACTGGTTACGGGGCTGGTGGGGCTGCTGGCCATTTGGGGCTATACCCAGGCGGGCTCTCTGGCGGCGGGTGGCAACCTTTGCGGGATGCTCTCGAATGCGCTGGGGAGTATTGCGGGGCTGCTGCTGTCCTTCTCCTCGGCCAGGCCGTTTTTTGAGAAGATCACCGTGGGCGGCAGTGGGGGCCGGGACGGGGAGGAAAGGGGCCTTGCGCCTATCAGCCAGGGGATTTCTGTAGAGGGGCTGGCTTTTCAGTATCAGGAAAGGCCGGTGCTGCGGGATGTTGACCTTGCTTTTCAAAAGGGCGGCAAGTATGCCCTGACCGGGCCCTCGGGCTGCGGAAAATCTACCCTGCTCAAGCTGCTGATGGGCTGGTTGCCGGGGTATACGGGGCGCATCTGCTGGGACGGCCGGGACATACGGGACTGCACCCCGGAACAGTTGCAGCGGCAGATGGGGTATATTGAGCAGAATGTATTCCTATTTAACGGGACGGTACGGGACAATATTACGCTGGGGGAGGCTTTTACGGAAGAGCAGCTACAAAAGGCCCTGCGGGACAGTGCCCTGGCAGGCGACCTTGCCGCCATGCCGGAGGGGCTGGATACGCCGGTGGGGGAGGAGGGGCAGAACCTTTCCGGCGGGCAGAGGCAGCGGGTGGCCATTGCCAGGGCGTTGATCCATGAGCGCTCCATCCTGCTGGTGGACGAGGGCACCAGCGCGCTGGATCAGGACAATGCGGACATGGTAGAAGAGAGCCTGCTGGCAAACCCGGACCTGACGCTGATTTTGGTAAGCCACCACCTGACGGCCCGGCGGAAGGAGCAGTTTACCAGGGTGTATGAACTGCCCGGCCTGTAGGCGCCGGTCAGCGGCCAGGCGGGAACCGTACCGTGACAGTGGTGCCCGCCTCCGGGCTGCTGTAGAGGGTGATCTCCCCATGGTGGATGATGACAGCGTGCTTGACGATGGAGAGCCCCAGGCCGGTGCCCCCGGCCTCTTTGGAACGGCTTTTATCGACCCGGTAGAAACGCTCAAAGATCCGCTCCTGCTGGTCCGGGGGGATGCCGATGCCTGTATCGCTGACCGTGAGGAGGGCGTTGCCCTCTTCGACGGCGGTGCGGACACGGACGCTGCCGCCGGGGTGGTTGTACTTAATGGCGTTATCGCAGAGGTTGTAGACGATGCTGTGCAGCAGTTGCGGGACGCCCCGCAGGGGGGCCGGCTGCCCTTCCAGGTGCAGGGAGATACCGGCGGCTTTGGCTGTGGGCTCCAGGCTGTGCAGGGCCTGGGCGGCGGTATCGTGGAGGTCCAGGGCCTCCCAGCGCATATCCTTGGCGCCTTCGTCCAGATGGGCTAGGTTGAGGACGTCCTCGACCAGGCGGACCATGCGCTGGGCCTCCCCGTAGATTTTACCGGCGAAGGGGGCGATGTCTGCCGGGCCGGCCATGCCGGTTTGCAGCAACTCGGCGTAGCCGGAAATGGCGTGCAGGGGCGTTTTTAACTCGTGGGAAACATTGGCGGTAAACTCCCGGCGAAGCTGCTCGGCTTTGTCCAACGCCGCCTGCTTTTGCTGCAAGGCGGCCGCCTGCCCTTTTAGCTGCTGCTGCTGGCTGCCAATGCGCCCCAGCAGGGGGGATAACTCCGGGTAGCCGCAGTTTTCGGTGGGATGGTCCAGATCCAGGCGGTTTAGGGGGCTGACGATGCTTTTGGACAGGCGGTGGGCCAGGATGACGGACAGGGCCACGGCCACAACGCAGATGGCCGCCACCGGCTGGAGCATCCCAAGCATCAGCGTGAGCAGGGAACTTTGGGCGATGGAGAGGCGCAGGACTG
>CANOFK010000250.1 GCA_947565265.1 uncultured Clostridia bacterium
TAAGCGACCTGGGCAAGCTGGTGGCGATCCCCTCGGTGGCGGTGCCGGCCCAGGGGGAGCACCCCTTTGGGGACCAGTGCGCCAAGGCCATTGACACAGTGGTGGAGATGGCCAAGGGCTACGGCCTGGCCGCCAAAAACGTGGACTACTACGCCGCCCACGCCGAGTACGGCCAGGGCGAGGGCAACGCGGTGGTGATGGCCCACCTGGACGTGGTGCCTGCCGGGGAGGGCTGGGACACCGACCCCTTTACCCTGACCCTGCGGGACGGCAAGGCCATTGGCAGGGGCGTTTCGGATGACAAGGGCGCGGCGGTGGTGGCCCTGCACTGCCTGCGGGCCCTGAAAGACGCCGGCGTAAAGGGCAACCGCAAGCTGCGGGTGGTGTTCGGCTCGGCGGAGGAGATCGGCATGGCGGATATGCCCTACTACTTCTCGAAAGAGCAGCACCCGGACATGGGCTTTACCCCGGACTCGGGCTATGGCATTTGCCACTGCGAGAAGGGGATTATTGACTTGCAGGTAAAGGAGGAGAACGACTCGCCGCTGATTAGGAGCTTTGCCGCGGGCACGGTGCCCAACGCGGTGCCCGCCAAGGCGGAGTGCCAGGTGGTGTGCACCGGCGAGGAGTACCAGCGGCTGGCGGACGCGGCCAGGGAGGGGGACATTGCCTTTACAATCACCCGGACAGAGGACGGGGCGAAGATACTGGCCAAGGGCAAGGCCTCTCACGCTGCGGCACCGGAGCACGGCAAGAACGCCGCCGCCTACACGGTGGAACTGCTGGCAAAGGTCTTTGGGGCCCAACGGCTGGGCGGGTTCTTCCGGTTTATCCACGAGAAGATTGGCCTGTGCACCGACGGCAGCCCCTTGGGGGTGGCCATCAGCGACGAGCCCAGCGGCCCGTTGACCTTCAACCTGGGCCTGGTGAGCGCCAACAGCCAGGGTTGCAGCCTGACGGTGGATATCCGCTACCCGGCTACCAAGGACGGGGCATGGGTATCGGACACCATTGCGAAGGCCGCGGCAGAGGCCGGGTTGGAATATACCCTGCTTTCGGACGCGAAACCCCTGTACCTGCCCAAGGAGAGCCAGTTGGTGACGCTGCTTTCGGAGGCGTACAAGGCTGTGGCCGGGGAGGCGTGCAGCATCTATTCCATGGGCGGCGGCACCTATGCCCGGCAGATGTTCGGCAAGGGTGTGGGCTTTGGGCCCGGATTCCCGGACGAGGAGCCCACCCATGCCCATGACGTGAACGAGCAGATCGACCTGCGGCGGTTTAAGCTGCACGCGCAGATCTGCCTGGAGGCCATGTACCGGATGCTGACCGCGGAGTAAGCCCGTGTGACCGCAAACGCGGTTCCAAAGAGGCGATGCCTCTTTGGAACCGGGCGGGGAGGCTATGGCCTCCCCGCCCGGCTTGCCAACCGGCGCGCCGGTTGGCAAGTGCGTTTGCTATATCCATATGAGGGCCGGCGGCTGGTTATGCGGCACGGCAAAAAAGCCCGGCAGCGGGGATGCTGCCGGGCTTACCTTGTATACGGGGCTTTACTGGTTGGCACGGGTGACTTGCCGGGTGCGCTCCAGATAGGGGACGGTTTCTTTATAATGGCGGCTGACCACGCAGGAGAAGAGGATATCCACCATGGTCATTTGGGCGATGCGGGAACTCATGGCGCCGCTACGGATGGCCATTTCTGGGGCGCTGAGGCCGAAGTGCACGTCGGCCAGGGAGGCCAGCGTGACCTTGCCGAACCGGGTGACGGCGATTACAAAGGCGCCGTTGAGCCGGGCCAGTTCTACGGACTCCAGCACCTCGCGGGTTTCCCCGGACCAGGAGAGGGCGATGGCTACATCGGCGGGGGTGAGGGTGGAGGCGGAGGAAAGCTGGAGGTGGGGGTCCGCGTAAGCGGTGACCCGCTTGTTGATGCGCATAAGCTTTTGCTGGGCATCCTGGGCCACCAGGTTGGAGGCGGCCATGGCGTATACGTCGATGCGCTGGGCCAGGAAGAGCTTGTCGGCGGCCAACTCCACCCGTTCGGGCTCTACCAGGGAGAAGGTGTCCTCGATGGCCTGTATGTTGTGGTGGCAGACTTTGCGGATGATATTGCCCGCGTTTTCGCCTGCCCGGATGTCGCTATAGCCGGAACGCTGCACATTGGCCCGCTGGGCCACGGCCAGCTCACTGACCAACTGGATGGAAAAATCCCGGTAGCCGTGGTAGCCCAGCTTTTTGCAAAAGCGTACCACCGCCGCCTGGCTGGAGCCGCTGCGGCCGGCCAGTTCCTCTACCGAAAGGCCCACCATGTGGTCCAGGTTTTGGGAAACGTAGCGGGCCACCTTCCGCTCTGAAACCGGAAGGTCCTCCAGCATCTGATTTAATTTTAACACTACTCCTGCCACTTATCAGCACCTGCCTATGAAAATCTAGTCCCCGGAAGGCTTTTCCGGGCTGTTATTCTCTGTTGCCATAAGCCGCAAACGTGCCGCCAAAAAGGCTGTCCGCGTGCGCTGGCGCACGGCCCGGAAAGCGGTTTTGCCGTTGCCGGTCAAAGGGCCTGCTCGAACTTTTTTGACTTTTTTTGCCATTTTCTATTATAGAATTATTTTGGCCGGTAGTCAAGAGGAAATTTGCATAATTTTTTCATACATTAATAGTAAATGCGCCCATAATAAGA
>CANOFK010000251.1 GCA_947565265.1 uncultured Clostridia bacterium
CTTTAGGGCCGCGAACAACACCCAGGGGGGCGCCCCCAGCCACTGGCACACCAGCGCCGAGGGGATGACCACCAAAAACACAAAGATGGTGTCGTTTTTAAACACAAAGCTGATATCGCCCCCGGACTTTACCAGCCCGAACAGGCAGGCCGCCTGGTAGCAGGTGCCGATGATGGTGACGGAGATCACGTTGATAAACTGCCGGGAATAGGCCAGGGCCTCCGGGGTGGCGTTGTACAGGCCGATGAAACCCTCCCGGCACAGCAGCACCAGCCCGCCGGAAATAAGGCCCACGCCCAGGAAGATCATCTGGACGGTTTTGGCGTATTCCTTCATCTTCTCATACTGGCCGGCGCCCACAGTTTTGCCGGTGATGATGCCCACCGAGGAGGACAGGCCGTTCATCCACACATAGATCAGGTTGTGGAGCATCCCGGTGATGCTGACCGCCGCCATGACCCCCGCGGTGTAGGAGCCCATGATTTTGGTGTTCATCAGGTTGTTGAAGGCCCAAACCACCTGCCCGCCGATTACCGGCAGGCCGTAGCGGAGGAAGTCCTTGAGCAGTTGCCGGTCCGTGGCCAGCAGGTCCCGAAAGCCGAACCGCAGCTTGCGGTCTACGGCGAACACATAGGTGACGCTGACCGCCATTTCCAGCACCCGGGAGATCAGGGTGGCAATGGCCGCGCCCTTGACCCCTAAGGCCGGCAGGCCCAGCTTGCCGAAGATCAAAATATAGTTAAGGGACACATTGACCACCAGCGCCATGATGGAGATGTACAGGCCGATCTTCGCCGTTTCTACACTGCGCATGGAGGCGACCATCACCTGGGAGATGGCGAAAAACAGGTAGGTAAAGCCCACGATCTGCAAATACACTGTACCCTCGGCAAGGACGCCGGGCTCTTTGGTAAACAGCCCGATAATGGCCCCGGGGAACAGCACCGCCGCCAGGGTGACCGCGAGCCCTACCCCAAAGGCAAACTTTGCCCCGATGGACACCACCTTGCGGATGCTGCCGGCATCCTTTTTGCCCCAGTACTGGGCGGCCAGGATAAGGATGGCGCCCTCGATGCCCGCAATGAACATCTGCACCACGGCCTGCATCTGGTTGCCCACATAGACCCCGGAGATGGCGTCATCCCCCAGGCGCCCGATCATTAGGTTGTCCGCAAAGCCCACCGCGAAGGTGATCAGGTTTTGCAGCGAGATGGGGATGGCCAGGCTGATCAGCGTTTTATAAAAGGACCGGTCCTTTGTGAATACTCCCATTTCCTCTTGTTTCCTCTCTCGTCGGGCGCAGCCTTTAGCCGGCCTGCTCCCCGGTTTCGGAGGGCTCCGGCGTGCCGCCGGGCTCGCCGCTGGGCGAGGGGCTGGGGCTGTGCAGGGCGATGGTACCGTCCTTGGACTTGGCCAGGGTGGAGTACAGCATCTTCAAGGTGTCGTTGTCCGCCGTGCCGGTTTCCGGCAGGCCGTTGACCTTTTGGAACTCCCGCACACAGCCGGCGGTGTATTCGCCGTAATGGCCGTCATATTCCGTATCCAGGTAGCCCAGCTCGTCCAGGCGGGTCTGCATGGCCAGCACATCCTCACCCTGGTCGCCCTCTTCCAGAGGCTCGTAGGTGGTGGGGTCCTCCTCCAGCATGGAACTGGCAATGGCCGAACTGACCTGGTCCTCGATCTTCTCCGTGGGGTCCGTTACCTGCATAGAGTTCTCCTCCAGCAGCTCCGGGAAAGCCGCCGCGCTCATCTCCAAGGCCGCGCTGACCACGGTGCGGCCCTGCCACTCCATCAGGCTGGGGTCCAGCTCCACCACCCGGCCGTTGCGCACGGCTTGCAGGCCGGCAAAGCGGGAGTCCTCCTCCATCTGGCTTTTCAGCCCGGGCGGGCAGAAAATGATGTACGGGTTGGCGTTGCGCAGGTTTTCATAGGCATATTGCCCGCCGGCCAGGTCCCCAAAGGCATTGGACAGGCCGGAGTAGGTCATGACGGTGGAGGCCAGCATATCCCCTGTAACAGCGGCGCTGTCCAGATCATACAAATAGCAACAGACCGTGACGATCTCCCCCTGGGCGGAGGCCACCCGGTTGATGTCGTCCAGCGTCTGGAATACATCCTGGGCCACGCGGATGCCGGTATCATAGCCGGGGCCGCCGCCGTTGAGTGCGGAGGACACCTGGGAATACAGCCGCTCAAAGTCCCCCCGGTCTTTGGCGGGGGCCAGGTTCAGCACGGTAAGGCCCGCGTCCCGCAAGGCCTGCTCGGCCCCGGAACTGGCAGGGTCCAGCAGCACCAGGTCGGGGTTCTCCCCCACAACCGCCTGGGCGTCCCCGGCGCTGAGCTTTTTCAGGTCCCGCAGGCTGTCCTGGGTGCAGTTCTCGCTGCCCGCGGCCAACTGGGTGTCGCAGCCCAGGGCCAGCACCACGTCTGCCAGGCTGGGCGACAATACCACCACCCGGCTGGGCTTTGCGTTGATGGTGACTTCGTTCACGGTGACCGGGAACTCCCCGCTTTGTGTGCCGGAAACCAGCCCGGTGACGTCTGAACAGGCTGCCAGCGCTACGCACAGGCAAAAGGCCGCCAGGGCAACCAGGGCAGCCGCTATCCGCTTGATGGGTTTCATATTTCAAATCGCTCGCTTTCTGATAAAAAATAGTACGGTATGGGGGAACGTGT
>CANOFK010000252.1 GCA_947565265.1 uncultured Clostridia bacterium
CCCTTTTCCCATTTCTCTTGATTGTAAAGGTTTCTCCTTGCCAACCGGCCCAGGCAGGCATTTTTCTCCCCAGCCCCTAATATCCTTTGACAAGCCCCTTCTGATGTGCTATACTATAAAAAAGAAATTATGTTCGCAGCGAAAGGGGCGTGGGTTTATGGTAGATTGGGCCAAAGAGCAATGTGGTTGCTTTACAGGCCATCGCTTTTTGCCGAAAAATGACCTCCCCTGGCTTCGCCGCCGCGTAGGGCTGGAGGTCGTCCGCCTTTGGCGGCAAGGGGTACAGGTCTTTTTGGCCGGCGGCGCCCTGGGGTTCGATACCCTGGCCGCCCAGGAAACCCTACGCCTGCAACAGGGGCTGCTCCCCGGCATCCGGCTGGTACTGGTGCTGCCCTGCCTGGAGCAGGAAAAAAACTGGCCCATCCGGGACCAGTTGGCCTACCGGGAGATCCTCCGCCAGGCCAGTGATGTGATCTATACCAGTGGCCCCTATACAAAGGGGTGTATGTTTCAGCGGGATCGATATATGGTAGAAAAAAGTGCCCACTGCATCTGCTACCTCCGGCCCGGCCAGGTGCGGGGGGGCACCCTGTATACCGTCAATTTTGCCCGCCGTTCCGGCTTGCAGGTCAGCAACCTTTTCGGCCGCTGCCCGGCCATGCAGCCGGCCCTGCCGCCCTCGGCAATGGCCGCGCTTGACCGTCCAACCGTTTCCACAACATAAAAAGCAAGGCCCGTCGCTGGAATGCAACGGCCTTGCTTTTTAGCCTTTTTTACGTAAGAGCAGGCGGGTTTCCCCCGGGTTCAGGGTGGGGAGCACCGCTTTTATTTTGGGGTGATGCAGCCCCTGCCGCACCATCTCTTTCAGCACGGTACCCTGGTTGGAACCGTGGATCACCCGCAGTTCCTTTATGCCGGCAGGGGCGTGATCCAGCCAGTTTAGCAGCAATTCCCTGGCGTCAGCCTCATAAAGGCCGTGCAGGTCTGCCGTCATCACATCGCCTGTGCGCCTAAACCGCATGGCTTACTGCTGGGGCATCACCAGCACCTTGATGGACTCTGCCCCGCTTTGGGCGGCAATGGCAGCGGGCAGTTCCTTTAGCGGGTAGCGGTGGGTGATGATGGGCCCAAAGTCCAGCTTACCGGCGTTGATCAGCGCCACAGCCCTGGCATGGGTGTCAGGGTTCACAAAGGATCCCTTAACAGTCAACTCTTTCTTATACACATCAAACAAGCGTAAAGGGAATTCCGCTTCCGGCTTTGGCACACTGAACAGCACCACCGTAGCCCCTTTGTTGGCAAAGGCAAACGCGCTGGCCACCGCCGGGTTATTGCCCACGCATTCGATGACCACATCGGCTGCCCCTTCGGCCCGGGCGAACTGGGCCGGGTCGGTGGGGTCTAAGGCCCAATCGGCGCCCAGGATTTCCGCTGCCTGGCGGCGGGCGGCATTGGGCTCGCTGAGGATAAGCCGGGCCGCGCCGGACAGCCTGCATAGCTGTAGCATGATCAGCCCAATCGCCCCGCCGCCTACCACGCACACCGTCTGGCCGGGCTTGATGCCTGCCAGGTCTATACCATGGAGGCAGCAGGCCAGCGGCTCGGCCATCGCCCCCGCCTCATAGGGCACTTCCGGGGCCAGCCGAAAAGCTTGGGCAGCGGGCACCAGGCTGTACTGGGCAAAGCCCCCATCCCTGGTAACGCCTACCGCCTCCATAGCCGTGCAAAGCTGCTTTTTGCCGTTGCGGCAGTGCTGGCACTGGCCACAGTAGATGTTAGGGTCAACGGTCACATGGTCGCCTACAGCCAGCCCGGTAACCCCTTGCCCTACGGCTACCACTTCCCCGGCGTATTCGTGCCCCAGCACCACCGGCGGGTTTACCTCCGCAGAGCCCGGCTCGCCGTTTTTGATGTGCACATCCGTGCCGCACACACCGCAGGCCATATTTTTTATGGCCACTTCGCCAGGCCCCGGCGCGGGCAGCTCCGTTTCACGAAACGCAAACGCGCCATCGCCTATAAAGAAATGTGCCTTCATGGTATCACTCCTCTGGTTTATTTTTCCTGTTCCCGTCCTTGTCAAAGGTGCGTTTTAGCGCCCGTTCTGTCAGCCAAACAGAACCCAACATCGGCACCATCTGCACCCCGGAAACCAGGCCGCATACCGCGCCTACCTTGTCCCCGTCCCGGCCAAACACCAGCAGCAAGCCTACAACCGTCAGGGGCAAAAGCGCCAGCCCCATACGCCACCACAACCGGCCGCAATACTGGTGGGCAAAGGCCCAGGTATCTTCGTTTTTCATAGAGCGGGCCGAGCGGTAGCCAATCAGGCCGTTGATCTTATCGGGCGTGCCCCGGCGGAACATCCAGCCAAAAAGGACCATTGTGCCGGGAACCAACAGGCATACCACCAGCGAAAACACCCAATACCATCCCATAGCAAGTACCCCTTTCTCTAGTTTTTCCGTCATGGCGGAAAAGGGAGGCTCAGTGCCTCCCTTCCCTTACTCTTGCATATATAAGACCCGCGGGGCTTATTCGTACTCGACCACGTTCACCCAGCCCATCAGGAATTCCTTCTCCTCAGGCTTGCCCTTTACAGACTGGCTGGCCGCTACGATGGGCAGCCATTTCTGCACATACTGCTTGGCAGTGTCAGACTTTTTGCAGAAGA
>CANOFK010000253.1 GCA_947565265.1 uncultured Clostridia bacterium
GGGGGTTTGGGGGCAGGGCCCCCAAGGTCCGCAAGTGGGGGCGCCCCAAAAAGAGCACCCCATCACGAAAATAGTTGTTGAATTTTTCGGACAGATGGTTTATAATTAGGGTATGCCGAGTGGCAAAACTTATGCATAATATATAATACATAACGCTGGGTGTTGTACAATCCGCCCAAGTTATGGTGAAAGGGGCAAAAAACGATGAACCAATACCCAGAGAAGAACATAATAAACCTGGCGGTAGCCGGCCACGGTGGGGCAGGCAAAACCACCCTCAGTGAGGCGATGCTCTACCTGGCAGGCGCCTCCGACCGCCGTGGCAAGGTAGGCGACGGCAACACCGTCTGCGACTATGACCCTGAGGAAATCCGCCGCAAGGCCTCCATTGCCGCGGCCGTAGCGCCCCTGGAGTGGAAGGGCAAAAAGATCAATCTGTTGGATGCTCCCGGTTTCTTTGACTTTGAGGGCGGTATGTGTGAGGCCATGCGGGCCGCCGATACGGCGCTGGTAGTGGTTTCCGGCAAAGACGGCCCCTCTGTAGGCACAGAAAAGGCCGTAGCTGCCGCGGAAAAGCGGGGTTTGTCCAAGATTTTCTTTGTCAATGGCCTGTGCGATGAAAGCGCCCGTTTTTACCGGGTTTTTGAGGATTTGAAGGCCCAATTTGGCCCCTCAGTCTGCCCGGTGGTGGTGCCCTTTATCGAGGGGAGCGAAGCCAATATTTATGTCAACCTGCTGGAATACCGTGCCTACGATTACTCCGGCGGAAAGCCCGTGGCCGTGCCCATCCCGGATATGGGCGACCGGCTGGAGGGCCTGCGCACCGCTATTTGCGAGGCCGTGGCCGAAACCGACGACGCCCTCTTTGACAAATACTTCGCCGGCGAGGAGTTTACCCCCGAAGAGATCATTGTAGGTGTCAGCAAGGGTGTAAAGGCCGGTACCATTACCCCTGTATTTTGTGGTGATGCCATGCTGATGCGCGGTATGGAGCAGTTCCTGGACGGCCTGACCTGGCTGGCCCCCTCCGCCGCGGACCATGCCGGGGAGATCGGCGTGGACCCGGACGGCAACCCGGTGGAGATCAGCGTAAGCAGCGACGGCGCGGCAGCGGCCATTGTATTTAAAACGGTAGCCGACCCCTTCATCGGAAAGCTCTCTTATATTAAAGTAATTGCGGGCAAAATCTCTACGGAATCCCAACTGATCAATATGCGCACTGGTGCGGCTGAACGTGTGGGTAAAACCGTAATGCTTACCGGCAAAAAGCAGGAGGACGTGAAGTTTATCGGCGCGGGGGACATTGGCGCGGTGCCGAAACTTTCCTCCACCAACACCGGCGATACCTTGTGCGCCCCCACCCGGAAAGTCACCCTGGACGGGGTAGATTACCCCGGCGCAGCCCTGTCTATGGCCATTGTGCCTAAGAAAAAGGGTGAGGAGGATAAGGTGGCCCAGGGTATGATGCGCCTCTCGGAGGAGGATCCTACCCTACATTTCTCCACCAACAATGAAACCCACGAGTTGATCGTTAGCGGTTTGGGCGAGCAGCACCTGGATGTGGCCGTAACCAAGCTAAAGACAAAGTTTGGGGTAGAAGTGACCCTGAAGGATCCCAAAGTGCCCTACCGGGAAACCATCCGCAAAACCGTGCAGGTACAGGGCCGGCATAAGAAACAGACCGGTGGCCATGGCCAGTTCGGCGATGTTTGGATCGAGTTCTCCCCCTGTGACAGCGAGGGGCTGGAGTTTGGCGAGCGGGTTGTAGGCGGCTCGGTGCCCAAGGGCTTTTACCCGGCAGTGGAAAAGGGTTTACGCGAGTGCATCCTAAAGGGCCCCCTGGCCGGGTACCCGGTGGTAGGCCTCTCTGCGGTGCTGTATGACGGCTCTTACCACCCGGTCGACTCCTCTGAAATGGCCTTTAAGACCGCTGCCAGCTTGGCCTATAAGGCCGGTATGCCCAAGGCCGGACCGGTTCTGCTGGAGCCCATTGGCCACCTGCGGGCTACGGTGCCGGACGGCAACATGGGCGATATTATGGGCGAGGTAAATAAGCGCCGGGGCCGGGTTTTGGGCATGGAATCCGCCGGTGCGGGCCGCCAGATTGTGGACGCGGAAGCGCCTATGGCAGAGATGCACGACTTCTCTACCTTTGTGCGGCAGTGCACCCAGGGGCGTGGCAGTTTTACCTTTGAGTTCGAGCGCTACGAGGAGGCCCCGGCCAATGTGGCGCAAAAGGTGATAGAGCAGGCTAAAGCGGAGAACGGCGAGGATTAAAGCTTAAATAGCATAAAACCCCCCGGACAGTGATTGTCCGGGGGGTTTTTGTTTAGCTAACGTGAGATTAACGGCCGGTAGTGTTGTCCCATGCGGGAGTGATAGTGGTGTTGACGTTCCCGTTTGCGTCTACTGTGACAGTGACTGTCAACGGGGGTGTACGCCGGTTGTTGTTCTGGTCAGACAAGTCTGAACTGAACCGAATGGAGGCGCTGGTACCGGGTACATTAAATTTGAAGTCTACAAAGTTAACATTCGTGCCATCCGCAACGGGTGGGTTTGTTTCAATGGTAATACCTGTACTTGAACCGACAACCGCATAAGTTACACTAGAATCGTCGGCTACAGGCGGAGTAGAGGAAGTTTTTTTATAGATAAGTGGTATAGGTGTGCC
>CANOFK010000254.1 GCA_947565265.1 uncultured Clostridia bacterium
ATGATAGCTCCAATTACTTACATATGTGCCAAAGACAGATTCCCATCTTCCCCTCCACCGCAATGACTGCCACCCACATCACCCCGCCCACTCTTTCCCCTCCAGCACGGCCCTATTGCCCCCGCTCACCCGCTCCTTCCCCCTCCAGCACCGTCCCCGCCGTCCCAACCATTCCTCCTCCCGCCAATGCAGCCCTCGCCCTTCGCCCCACCCCGTTCCTGCTCCCCACGCCAACACAGCCCTCCCGCCTCCCATCTACCCCACGCCCATTTCCTTCTCACCCCTCGCTCCCTCCAACGTAGCCCCCCATCATCCCCCACCTCTTTTCCCCGCCCCCCTCACAATTTTCTCCAAAAGAAAAAACTGCCTCCGCCAGGCCCGCCCCGCCGCAAAACCGCAAAAAATACCTGCCCAATACCCCTCGGATATCCCCTTCATACCGCCCCCTTATCCCCCCAATAACCCTCCCATACCCCCCGGATAACCCCCGGTAAAATTCCCTTTTTTCGCCCAAACCCCCGCCAGGGGCCCGGCCAACCGGCAAAGCCCCGCCGGGCAAGTACCCAGCGGCCAGCCCAACCCACGCAGCCGTTTTGCAAATAAACCGCCCCTGCGCCCCACGCCCCCACAGCCGGAAAAGCTTGACTTTTGGGCGTTTCTTTGCTATAATTCCATGTTATAGAGCCAAAAAGCGATGAAAAGGACGTCTTAGCCAACAGGGTCCCCACAGAGAGCCAGCGCCTAGGGTGCAAGCGCAGGCGGCGGCCCAGGCTGTAGATACCACCTTAGAGCTGCTGCCGAAAGGACAGCCGGACGGCCCCGTTAGCGGCCAGCTATGAGGAGGCCCCCTAGGCCTTGAATCCGGGTGGAACCGCGGTGCGCCTTAAATTTACCCCAAAAGGCTGCGTCGCCCCAGAGAGGAGCCGTTGTGCTGTACGCCAACGGCCCCTTAAGCTGGGGCGGCGCTTTTTTCCTGGTTTTTCCGGCAGGGCAGCCCCGGCAGAAAGGAGAAATCTTATGATCACCATTGACCTAAAAGGCCAGCCCAAAGAGTTCGAGAGCGGCATAACGCCCGCCGAAGTGGCCAAATCCATTGGTATGGGGCTGTATAAGGCCGCCTGCGCCGCCAAAATCAACGGCCAGGTATGCGACCTGCGCACCCCTATTACCGAAAACTGCGGGCTGGAAATCCTCACCTTTGACGACCCGGAAGGGAAGAAGGCTTACTGGCATACAGCCTCCCATATGCTGGCCCAGGCGGTGCAGCGGCTGTACCCAGGCGCCAAATTCGCCATTGGCCCGGCCATTGACAACGGTTTTTACTACGATTTTGAACTGCCCGCCCCCATCTCCCCGGAAGACCTGCCGAAGATCGAGGAGGAGATGAAGAAGATTGCCAAAGAGAATATCGCGCTGGAGCGCTTTGAGCTGGATCCCCCGGCAGCTATGGAGAAAATGGCCGGCCAGGGGTACAAACAGGAGCTGATTGAGGAGCACAGCGGCAACGGGGAGAAGATCAGCTTTTATGAGCAGGCGGATTTTTGTGACCTGTGCGCCGGGCCCCACCTGATGGCCACCGGACCGGTAAAGGCCGTTAAGCTGACGTCCATTACCGGGGCGTACTGGCGGGGGGATGCCAGCAAGAAGATGCTGACCCGCATTTACGGCATCGCCTTCCCGAAACAGGGCCAACTGGAAGAGTACCTGCAACGGCTGGAGGAGGCCAAAAAGCGGGACCACCGCAAGCTGGGCCGGGAGTTGGGCCTCTTTATGCTGCGGGACGAGGGGCCGGGGTTCCCGTTCTTCCTGCCAAAGGGCATGGTGCTGAAGAACCTGCTCATCGACTATTGGCGGGAGGCCCACAAGCGCTACGGCTATGTGGAGATCAGCACCCCCATTATGTTGAACCGCCAGCTATGGGAGCGTAGCGGCCACTGGGACCACTACAAGGACAATATGTACACCACCGAGATAGACGAAACCAACTTTGGCATAAAGCCCATGAACTGCCCCGGCGGTATGCTGGTATACGCCAGCGAGCCCCACTCTTACCGGGAACTGCCCATGCGGGTAGGGGAGTTGGGCTTGGTGCACCGGCACGAGCTCTCCGGCACCTTGCACGGGCTGTTCCGGGTGCGCTGCTTTACCCAGGATGACGCCCACATCTTCATGACCAGGGACCAGATGCTGGACGTGATCCAGGAAACGGTGGGGCTGTTCGACGAGTTCTACTCCACCTTCGGCCTTTCCTACACCATCGAGCTTTCCACCATGCCGGAGGACCATATCGGCGAGGTAGAGGAGTGGGAGCGCAACCAGGACATCCTGAAACAGGCCATTACCGCCATGGGCAAGGAGTTCGTGGTGAACGAGGGCGACGGGGCTTTCTACGGCCCCAAGCTGGACTTCCACCTTGCCGACAGCCTGGGCCGTACCTGGCAGTGCGGTACCATCCAGTTGGACAGCCAGCTACCCGAACGCTTTGAACTGGAGTACACCGGCGAGGACGGCCAAAAGCACCGGCCGGTGATGATCCACCGGGTGGTGCTGGGCTCCATCGAGCGGTTTATCGGGGTGATCACCGAGCACCTGGCCGGCAAGTTCCCCCTGTGGCTGAGCCCGGTGCAGGCGGTGGTGCTGCCCATTTCCGAGCGCCACCACGC
>CANOFK010000255.1 GCA_947565265.1 uncultured Clostridia bacterium
AGATCTCCCTGGCGGGCACCGAGGCCAGCGGCACCAGCAACATGAAGTTTATGATTAACGGCGCGGTGACTTTGGGCACCCTGGACGGGGCCAATGTGGAGATACACGAGGCGGTGGGGGATGAGAACATCCTGTTGTTTGGCATGACGGCCAGCCAGGTGGAGGGCCTGAAACGCACCGGCTACCATCCCATTCAGCATTACCAGCACGACGGGCAGATCCGCCGGGCGCTGGACGCCCTGAACCAGGGCATTGGGGGCAAGCACTTCAGCGATATTTACAAGACCCTTTTGCAGCGGGACCAGTATATGGCCCTGGCGGACTTCCAGTCTTACCGGGCGGCCCAGGAGCGGGCCCAGCGGCTGTATGGGGACAAGGCCGCCTGGAACCGTATGTCCCTGGTGAACATTGCCGGGGCCGGGCGCTTTGCGGCGGACCGGGCCATCAGGGACTATGCGGGCAATATCTGGCATGGCAGCCCTGTGCCGCCGGAGAAGAACCTGGCGGCGAAGATCGCCCTGTAAAAACGCAAACAATGTAGAAACGTATAAAAGTAAAATAGGCAGCCGGCCTTCTCCCCTGCCCGGTGGGTGGGGGAGAAAGCTTATGCGGCCCCTTGGGCGGGCCGCAGCCATTTTGTGAGGAGTTGGTTGGCCCATGTTCTATTCGCGTAACCCCAAGTACCGCACCCCGGTGGGGGCGGTGGAGGCGGAGAGCCCGGTGCACTTCCGCATTACCCTGCCCAGGGAGCTGGGCTGCAGCGCCGCCCGGCTGATTGTGGAGCAGGAGGGGGCGCCTGCCCGGTTGCAGGATATGTTTTGGTGCGGCATGAACGGCGACAACAAAGAGTGGTGGGAGTGCGACTTTACCCCGGAAACGCCGGGGCTG
Organism: uncultured Clostridia bacterium; assembly: GCA_947565265.1. Lineage (GTDB taxonomy): Bacteria > Bacillota > Clostridia > Oscillospirales > Acutalibacteraceae > Acutalibacter > Acutalibacter caecimuris. The sequence continues at coordinate 889 of CANOFK010000255.1, forward strand.
TACTTCTACCTGTTTGAAGCCAGCACCTGTAGGGGGGTGCAGCGGCTCTCCCGGGGGGACCGGGGGGCGGCGATTTTCGGCGGCACCTACCGCTGGCAGCTAACCGTATACCAGAAGGGCTTGCAGACCCCTGCCTGGCTGGAGGGCGGGGTGATGTACCAGGTGTTCCCGGACCGGTTTTGCAAGGCCGGGGGGGAAAAGGAAGGGGTGCCCGCCGGGCGCAGCCTGCATAGCGACTGGTATGGCCAGCCGGATTGGCGGCCCAATGAGCGGGGGGAGATCACCAACAGCGACTTTTTTGGCGGGGATCTGCGGGGCATTGAGGAAAAACTGCCGTACCTGAAAAGCCTGGGCGTGACCTGCCTGTACCTGAACCCGGTGTTTGAGAGCCACTCGAACCATCGCTACGATACGGCGGACTATGAGAAGATCGACCCGCTTTTGGGCGGGGAGGCGGACTTCCGCTCCCTGTGCGCAGCGGCGGAGGCGGTGGGCATCCGGGTGATGATCGACGGGGTGTTCAGCCACACAGGCAGCGACAGCGTGTATTTTAACCGGGAAGGGCGCTACGGCAGCCAGGGGGCCTACAACTCGGTGGACTCCCCCTATTATAAGTGGTATAATTTCCGGGCCTGGCCCCAGGAGTATGACAGTTGGTGGGGCTTTGCCACCTTGCCCAATGTGAACGAGGTGGAGGAGAGTTACAACCGCTTTATCAACGGGGAGGACGGCATTGTGCGCCGGTGGCTGCGGGCCGGGGCCTCCGGGTGGCGGCTGGACGTGGCGGACGAACTGCCCGACCCCTTTATTGACCGGCTGGCGGCCGCGGCAAAGGCGGAAAAGCCCGACGCCCTGGTGCTGGGCGAGGTGTGGGAGGATGCGTCGAATAAATCGGCCTATGGTGTGCGGCGGCGGTACCTGCTGGGGGGCCAGTTGGACAGCGTGATGAACTACCCGTTTCGGGACGCCATACTGGGCTTTTTGCTGGGCGGGCCGGCCGGTGGCTTTGCCGAAACGGTGGAGAACATTGTGGAGAACTACCCGCCCCAGTGCCTACGCCTGTTGATGAACCATATTGGTACCCATGACACGGAGCGGGCGTTGACCGTACTGGGAGGTGAGCCGGCAGGCCACCGGGGCCGGGAATGGCAGAGCGCCCAGCGGATGACAGCGGCCCAGCGGGAAAAGGGGATCAGCCGCCTGAAATTGGCGGCTATACTGCAATTTATGCTGCCGGGGGTGCCGTGCATCTATTACGGCGACGAGGCCGGTATGGAGGGCTACCGGGACCCCTTTAACCGGGCCTGCTACCCTTGGGGCCGGGAGGACGCGGACCTGCTTGGCTGGTACCGGCAGTTGGGGGCCATGCGGGCTGCCAACCAGCGGATACTGGCCAGGGGCGGGTACCGCACCCTGCGGGCTGAAGGCAATCTGCTGGCCATTGAGCGCTGGAAACTGACCGCCAGCGACGGGGAGGACCGGGTGTACCGGGACAGCCTGCTGTTGATTGTGAACCGTAGCGAACGGCCACAGAGTATCATGAGCCTGAAACTGAACCTGGCCGGCAGCCATCTGGTGATGGGGGAGCCCTTGGGCGAAGTGAATGTGCTGCGCCCCTTTGGGTGCTCGCTGATGAAATTTTGCAAGGAAATTGAAACTTCCTCTTGACAAACACCGAAAAAAGGTATATAATGATAAAGATGAAACAAGCGCCAGTAGCTCAGCTGGATAGAGTGTTTGGCTACGAACCAAAAGGTCGGGG
>CANOFK010000256.1 GCA_947565265.1 uncultured Clostridia bacterium
AGTGGTGCGACGGCACCTACCTGGAGGACCAGGACAAGCTGCGTATGAGCGGCATCTTCCGGGACGTGTACCTGCTGGAGCGGCCCCAGGCATTCCTGCGGGACTTCTTTGTAAAGGAAAGCTTTAACGAGGACTTCTCCCACGCCACGGTAACGGTAGAGTTGGAGCCGGAAGGCGCTATCGACCTAAAAGCCACCCTGTGCGGCCCCGACGGCCAGCCGGTGGGAGAGGCATCCTTTGCCGGGGAGGGCGGCGCCCTTACCTTCGAGCTTGATAAGCCCATCCTGTGGAACGCCGAGCATCCGGCGCAGTACACCCTTACCCTCCGCACCGCCGGGGAGGTTATCGAGCAGGCTGTGGGCCTGCGGAAGATCGAGGTAAAGGACGGCGTGGTACTGCTCAACGGCGTGGCCATCAAGTTTAGGGGCGTGAACCGCCACGACAGCGACCCCGTAACCGGCTATACCATCAGCCACGAGCAGGCCGCGCGGGACCTGCTGCTGATGAAACAGCACAATGTGAACGCCATCCGCACCAGCCATTACCCCAACGCCCCCTGGTTCCCGCAGCTTTGCAGCGAGCTGGGCTTTTACGTCATCGGCGAGGCCGACTTGGAGAGCCACGGCTTTGCCACCCAACTGGGGGCCTACAGCCTGGAAAACTACGCCGACTCTATGGATGACCCCCAGTTCAAGGAGGCTATCCTGGACCGCAGCCAGCGCAATGTTATCCGGGATAAGAACTGCGCCTCGGTGGTGATCTGGTCTTTGGGCAACGAGAGCGGCTGGGGCGAGAACGGCGAGAACGCCGGCCGCTGGGTAAAGGGGTATGACCCCTCCCGCCTGCTGCACTATGAAAACTGCATGACCTACCACAAGGACCGCAAGCCGGACCTCTCTATGATCGACCTGTACAGCCGGATGTACTCCCCCATTGAGCGCCAGAATATGCCCTGGCCCGGCAAAGAGGTCACCATCAGCGACTACTTTGCGGGCGGGGAGATCGACAAGAACTGGGAAGGCCGCCGTCCCCCCTTCATCCTGTGCGAGTATATCCACGCTATGGGCAACGGCCCCGGGGACCCGGAGGATTACCAGCAACTGATTATGGAACATGACGGGTTCTGCGGCGGCTTTGTATGGGAGTGGTGTGACCACGCCGTATACGGCGGCCAGACCCCGGACAACCGGCCCATCTACCGCTACGGCGGCGACCATGACGAGTTCCCCCATGACGGCAACTTCTGCATGGACGGCCTGGTATACCCTGACCGTACCCCCCACACGGGGCTAAAGGAGTTCAAAAACGTCATCCGGCCTATCCGGGCCGCCAAAACCGGGGAAAACACCTTTACCCTGCACAATTACCGGGACTTTACCAATACCGCCGACTTTGCCACCCTGCGCTATGAGGTGATGGTAAACGGGGAAATCACCCAGCGGGGCGATTTGGAAATGCCCGCCATTGCCCCCCACTGCGAGGGCACCGTAACCGTAGAGGGCCTGCCCACCACCGGCGACAGCACCATTACCTTTATCTACGAGGCCAGGGAGAACGTGCCTGTGCTGGAGGCCGGCCATGAGCTGGGCTTTGACGAGATCATCCTCAGCAGCGAGCTGCCCGCCCCGGCCCCTGTGGCGGCAGGGCAGGTCAGCATCAGCGAAACCCCGCGGGAAGTGACCCTGTCCGGCAGCGGGTTCCGCTATGCCTTCTGCAAGCAGACCGGCCTGTTCCAGGAGATCTGCCACATGAACACGGCCTTTATAGCCCGCCCCATGGAGTGGAACCTGTGGCGCGCCCCCACGGACAACGACCAGTATGTGAAGGAAAAGTGGACCGAGGCCGGCTACGACCGCCACACCGTGCGGGTGTATGAGGTCAAAGCCCACAACGGCCCCCAGGGGGAGGCTGTCATCCACTGCCGCCTGGGCATTGCCGCCCTGACCATTAAGCCCTTTGTAACCGTGGACGCCCAGTGGACCGTAGACGCCCAGGGGCGCATCCGCTGCGAGTTGGACGCCCAGCGGGACACCCGGTTCCCCTTCCTGCCCCGGTTCGGCGTGCGTATGTTCCTGCCCAAGGCATTTGGCGAGGTGGAGTACTACGGCTATGGCCCCTTCGAGAGTTATGCCGACAAGCACCGGGCCAGCCGGCTTGGCACCTATGCCAGCACCGTGGCGGACATGGTAGAGCATTACCTTAAGCCCCAGGAAAACGGCTCCCACTATGGTTGCCGCCGGGCCGTGCTGCACAACGGCAGCCGCGGGCTCACCGTGGGCAGCGAGGACACGTTCTCGCTACAGGTTTCCCCCTATACCCAGGAGGAACTGACCGCCAAAATGCATGATTATGAGATCGAGCCCTGTGGCGGCACCGTGCTGTGTGTAGACTACAAGATGAGCGGCGTAGGCTCCAACAGTTGCGGGCCCATGCTCATCCAGAAGTACCGGCTGGAGGAAGAGAAATTCTCCTTCCGGTTCACCCTGGACCCCAACGACTGCTGAACCCCCTCCCCCCGTCCGGTAGGGCTAAGGCAGCCCGCCGGGTTGCATAACCGATAACATAAGGAACCACCGTAAGCAGGTAGAATGCTTATGGTGGTTCTTTTTTGCGGGATAGCTTGACAGCACGAACAGTTGATAGT
>CANOFK010000257.1 GCA_947565265.1 uncultured Clostridia bacterium
TCTTTTGGTTGGTGGCGGGGAGGATTAGGGTGGCATGGGGGCGGGTGTGTGGGTGGCATGGGCTGGGGTGGAGGTTGCCCATTGCGGGGCGCGGGGGTTGGGGGGCGCGGTCAGGGGGACAGGAGGCCGTTTAGGTTTTCCTGCTCCAGGTGGCGGACTTTTACGGTGTACTGGACGGTGTACTGGGCCTGGCCCATCAGTTCCGGCCACTGGGCGCTGTGCTGGCGCCAGTACACCGGCCAGCGGCGGTACAGCAGGCTGCCAAAGCCGAAGATATCGCAGCCGTCTGCTAGGGTCTGTTGGAGGGTGGCGCGCAGCTCCTCTTCCAGGCGGGCGGCGGCGGCCTGCTCCAGGGCCGGGTAGAAGGCCCCGTCTGCCGGCGGGGTACCGTCAACGGCGCTTACGTCCGCATCTACCGTGACCCGCAGGGTAAAGGCGGGCACCTGGCCGAACACGGTTTCCACCGAACTTTTGGCGCCCCGGAGGCTCAGGGTGACGGGGCCCGCGCCCGGCACATCCACCGCCAATTCCCCCCGCTCCAGCCGGTCCATGACCGCCAGATAGCTCCGGGTCTGCTCCAGGGTGAGCAGGCCGGCGGGCCTGCTTTGGGCAAAGTAGGCGGACCCGGTGGCCTCTACGCCCCCCTCAACAGCCCGCAGCACCGGCAGCACCGGGGAGCCGCTCTCCCCTTTCAGGGCGTTTACAAAGTCCAGGATGTCCACATCCACCACCTGGCCGTTATAGCTGCCCCCGGCACCCAGGGCCTGAAGCTCGGACATACGCATGAGTTTGCCGTCCTTTTCGGTGGAAAGCACCTCTTCCGCCGTACCCAGCGCCATGAACAGGGACACTGTGGGCCGGGTGTTGTAGTAGCGCACGAAAAAGTCCAGGCAATCTTCCAGGCCCCGGTTGGCACAGGCCTGGCCGAACACCACCAGATAGTTGTGGGCATAGAAGGGCTCGCGCCCGGTGGACAGGGACAGGCCGGAGAGGGCCTCCAGCACGGTGGCTCCCTCACAGGTAAAGAGTTCTTCCCCTTCGTCCTCCGCCGAGGCAGAGGAGCGCACGGTCACTTTGTAGTTCTCCCCGGTCCAGTCTACGCCAATGCCGTGGATGAGCACCCGCTCGTACAGCTCCGGGTAGCCGCAGCCGGTAAGCCCCAGCGCCAGCAGCAGGGCCAGCAGGCAGGGCAGGATCCTGCGCAGTTTCATCTGGTTTTTCCCCCTTTCCTCCCTTTGCCAGCCACCCAGACCAGCAGGGGCAGGGCGGCGCCGGTAATCACCGTGCACCAGAACAGGAAACCGGTGTTGAGCAGGAATCCCTGCATCCCCGGACTGCCGGCGGTGAGCAGCGCCACCCCCAGCACCAGCAGGGCCGTAGCACAGACCGTCCACCCCGGCGCCCTGCCCCCACGGGGGCGTAGGGCGGAAAAGCAGACCCGGCAGGCGTACAGGTCACAGGCCAGCTTGATGATCAGGCCCATCATCCACACCCCGGTGAATACGGCGTCCAGCCGTTGCAGGGAGCGGACCTCGGTGAGGGAGGCCAGGACGTAGACCGGAAAGTTTTGGGTGTAGGCGTAGCGGCCCAGGCAGCCGACGATCATCAGGATGGTGACGGACACAAAGGCCGCCGTGCCCGCCGCCCAGCTTAGGAAACCCAGCTTTTTGCGGCCCCGGACCTGGGGCAGCAGCACGGCCATATCGGCAAAAATGGAGGTACGGGCAATGAAGAGCATGACCCCCTGGCCGGTTTGGGCAAAACCGTCGTAGAAAAGGGGCTCTAAGTTTTCCCAGCGGAAACGGGCGGAGGCCATAAAGAATACCAGCCCACAGCCTGCCAACAGCACGATGAACACGCAGACCGCACAGCGGGCGACGGTTTCCAGGCCGTGCAGGGCCCCGTACAGGGCGACGGCCAGCAGGGCCACCACCACCAGCCCGGCGGAGAAACCGGGGTTTACGGTGTCCATTAAGAAGATTTGGAACAGGGCCAGGGAGGTGCCCCCTACCAGCACAAAGTACAGCCCGTAGCACAGGGGCACCAGCCCCCCCAGCCAGCCCAGGCGCGCCATAGCCAGGCCCGGCACGCCCTGGACCTGGCCCCGGGTGGCCAGCCAGATGGGCAGGGCAATGGCCGCCCCCAGCAGCATGGCCAGCAGGTAGGAGAAGATGTTATCCAGCATATGCTGGCCGCCGGTGTATTGGGCGTTTAGGGCGATGGTGACCACCACCCGTGAAACAAACATGGCGGTGAAGAACTGGGCCGCGCTGATTTTGGTACACTGCATCCCTTCCACTCCTTTCTCGATTGGGCGCCGCTTATTGGCCGATCTCCCGGCTGCCGGGCATATCCTGCACAGAGGCGCTGCCCCGGGCCAGCCGCCGCCAGTTGGCCCGCAGGAATACGTCCCGGAAAGCAAGGCGGCCGTTATAGGGCGCCACCGGGGACAGCAGGGGCACCCCGAAGCTGTCGGTACCGCAGAGGTCCATGGCCAGCAGCACCAGGCCGATCATCACCCCCCACACACCCAGGAAGTTGCCTGCCAGCAAAAAGGCCAGGCGCAAGAGGGCCAGGGGCTCGTACAGCCGGGGCACCGCATAGCCCGCTATGGCGGTGAGGGCCACCACCAGCAGGGAAG
>CANOFK010000258.1 GCA_947565265.1 uncultured Clostridia bacterium
GTACCTGGCACATCTGTACTATGGGCCGCGGGTGACGGACACGGCGGCGCTGGCCCGGTATATGTGCCGGGGATGGTTTGACTCTTTCTCCCCCCGGAACCCCCATATGGACAATATGGAGCACGTACAGTTCTCGCTGGACTTTACCCCGCAGGAGTACCCCTGCACCGGCAGCGGGGACAGCCGGGCCAGCGCCTTGCAGGTACGGGCCCCGGAAGGGAATGTGGTGACGGACCTGCGGTATGTTGCCCACCGGATCTTCAAGGGCAAGCCGGCACTGAGCGGCCTGCCGGCCACCTTTGCCGGGGAAGGCGAGGCGGAGAGCCTGGAAATCGAGGCCAGGGACCCCGGTACCGGGGTAAAGGTATTTTTGCTGTACACGGTGTTTGCGGCCAACGGGGCCATGGCACGCAGCGTGCGGGTGGAAAACCCCGGCAGCCAGCCGGTGGATCTGCGCCGGGTGTACAGCCTGTGCCTGGACCTGCCTACCATGGACTATGAGCTGGTCCATGTATACGGCCACTGGAACAAGGAAAATACCCAGGTGCGGCAGGCCCTGCGCCACGGCACCCAGAGCATTTGCTCCCGCCGGGGCATGACCGGCCACAACCACAACCCCTTTGTGGCCCTGCTGCGCCAGGGCGCGGGCGAGGAGCAGGGGGAGGCGATCGGCGTAAACCTGGTGTACAGCGGCAACTTCTCTATAGAGGTGGAGGTGGACGCCTGGGGCTGCCCCCGGCTGCTGGCGGGCATTAACCCGGACGCCTTTAGCTGGCGGCTGGAGCCCGGAGAGAGTTTCCAGTCCCCGGAGGCGGTGATGGTGTTCTCTGCCCAGGGCCTGGGCGGCATGAGCCGGGCCTTCCACCGGCTGTACAACAGCCACCTGATCCACGGCCAGTGGGCCAAGAAGGAGCGCCCCTTGCTCATCAACAGTTGGGAGGCCGCTTACTTTGACTTTGACGCCCAGAAACTGGTGGATTTTGCCAAGGCCGCCAAAGACTTGGGCATTGAGATGCTGGTGATGGACGACGGCTGGTTTGGGGCCCGCAGCGACGACCACCGGGCTTTGGGCGACTGGCAGGTGAACGAAGGGAAACTGGGTTGCTCCCTGGAGGAACTGATCAGCCAGGTGAACGCCCAGGGGCTGAAGTTCGGCATATGGTATGAGCCGGAAATGGTGAGCCCGGACAGCGACCTGTACCGGGCCCACCCGGACTGGGCCATCGGCGTAAAAGGCCGGGAGGGCTCTTTGAGCCGCCACCAGTTGGTGCTGGACATGAGCCGGAAGGATGTGCGGGACAATATCTTTGCCCAGATGGAGGCTGTACTGGGCAGCCACAACATAGAGTATGTAAAATGGGACTGCAACCGCAATATCACCGAGGCGGCCAGCGCCGCCCTGCCCCCGGAGCGCCAGGGGGAGTTCTTCCACCGCTACGTGCTGGGGGTGTATGACCTGATGGAGCGGGTCACCACCCGGTTCCCCCATATTTTGCTGGAGAACTGCTCGGGCGGGGGCGGGCGGTTTGACGCGGGGATGCTCTATTATTCCCCCCAAATTTGGACCAGCGACAACACCGACCCCATCGAACGGCTGACCATCCAGTTCGGGGCCTCGCTGTGCTACCCGGTCAGCAGCATGGGGGCGCATATATCGGCCAACCCCCGTGCCGGCATTGCTACCCGTGCCGCCGTGGCCATGATGGGTACCTTCGGCTACGAGATGGACCCCAGGGAACTGACCCCCGAAGAGCGGGAGGCCGTAAAGGCCCAGGTGGCCCAATACCATAAGTATTACCGGCTGATACGGGAAGGCGACCTGTACCGGCTGACCGACCCCAACCAGGACCCCTGGTTCTGCGACTGGGCCTTTGTAAGCCCGGACAAGCGGGAGGTACTGTTTACCAGGGTGATGATGCGCCGGCCTGGGGAGTTCTTCCAGGTAAAACGGCTGGTGGGGCTGGACCCGGATATGCTGTACACCGACGAAGAGAGCGGGGAAACCGCCTCCGGCGCGCTGCTGATGGGGGCCGGGCTGGATTTGTCCATCCGCCCCTGGCCCGCGCCCAAGGACGGCGATTGCGTTGTCCGGCATTTGGTGGCAAAATAGAGGGCAGCGCCCTGGTATAGCAAGCTATAAGAGAGAGGGCCCCGGCGTGTTGGCTGGGGCCCTTTTTGTTTGGGTTGAAACGGCTGGGGTTTTGTTGGGGCTTTTTATCGTCTGCAAGGAGGGGGCGGCCAATTTGGGGCGGTGATTTTTGCGGGTGTGCGGGCTATGGGATCCTGTGGTAAAGCTTATAGGCGGCGGGTGGGGAAAGGCGCGTGCGGTACCGGTATGGGCAAAAAAGTTCGCGCACCCTGGTGGGTGCGCGAACTGGTTGGGGGGATGTGAACACACGACCAAAAAGATATTTTTGCCAAACTGCTGGGTGTATCTGAACTCTCAAAGCGGGAGAAACTAAATTCCCAATTTATCAAATAAAATTTGGTTTCGTTTCTGTGCATCAGAAATAATTTTATCATATGACAAAACCTCTATATAGGAATTCAACTTGCCATTATACCGATAATATCCCATTTTATCTGGGGTTTGGGAAAAATCTCTAAAGTCAAGGATCTGTTCTAAAGA
>CANOFK010000259.1 GCA_947565265.1 uncultured Clostridia bacterium
GGTTTCTATTGAAAGCGCCATATTCATCAATATGGGCATCCCATACTTCACCGGCACCCCCTTGCCCTTTATTGCCAGTATCGTAATTGGCACGGTTCAACTGGGCGCCACGGTAGACTACGCCATCCTGATGGCCTCACGTTTCCGGGAGGAACGCCGGGCAGGCCGCACGCCCAAGCAAGCGGCCCAAACCGCCTGCCAGTTTTGCAGCCAGAGCATCCTTTCCAGCGGGCTCACCTTTTTCGCGGCTACTGTGGGCGTGGCAGCCATCAGCCAAATGGAACTGTTAAAAAGCATTTGCCTGCTTATCTCAAGGGGCGCGCTGGTCAGTATGTTCGTTATCATATTCATCCTCCCTTGCCTGCTTATGCTGTTGGACCCGGTCATTAAGCACACCACCTTCCGCTGGTTGGGCAAGCGCCGTGGGCCGGCGGCGGAACAGCCGGCTGCAACCGTGCCGGACATATAGGATAAACTGATACATCAACGCGAAAGGAAGATTCTTATGAAATGGATGCAAAGAATAACCGCACTGGGCTTATCCGCCCTTTTGGCAGCGGGTATGACCCTGCCTGCTTTAGCTGTAGACCCGCAAAGGCTGGAGAAAAACGAAACGGTTTATGTGGTGCTGGAACAGGACGGCAGTGTGCGCAGCCAGACCGTAAGTACCCATCTGCACCGGGAGGGAGGCTTTTCCGGCGCTGTGGACAGCACTATCCTATGGAATATTGAGAACACCCAGGACGGCGCCAATTTTACACAGGATGGGGAAACCCTTACCTGGGACACCGAGGGCGAAGATGTGTACTATAAGGGCGAAACCGACAGGCCCGCGCCCATCGGGGTGAAAATCACCTACTCCATAGACGGCCACGAGGCCCCCCTGGAGGAACTTTTGGGGAAAAGCGGCCGGGTCACCGTTACCATCGAACTGGAAAACCGGGAAACCGCTACCGTAGAAATTGACGGGGAGAAAAGAGAAGTGTGCACCCCGTTCGTCACAGTGGTAGGAGCCATGCTGGAGGAAGGCTGGAAGGTGGAAGAACCACCGCACGGCATGGTAAAGCCGGTGGGAAACCGGCAGGCTGTGGGTTTTGTCTGTATGCCCGGCGTACGGGCCAGCCTGGAGGGCCTACTGCCAGAAGGGGTTTCCGATATAGACGGCTATCTGCTGGATCAGGTGGCTTTTGAGGCTGATGTAACAGACTTTACCGCGCCCAGCATATTTATCCTCTGCGCTACAGACGCTGAAAGCCTGAAGGAAGAAGGGCTATCCGGGTTAAAGGAACTGGATGGGCTTGACGCATTACAAGAGGATATGGATGCTTTGGACGAGGGCATCAGCCAACTTCTTGGCGGGGCAGCCCAGCTTACTGCAGGGGCCCAGGCCTTGCACAGCGGTACACTTGAGCTGGCATCTGGCGCGGCTACTCTGGTACAGGGGGCAGCCCAACTGAACTTAGGGGCTGTTTCACTACGCGACGGCGCACAGGAGTTGCGTATAGGGGCCAGCAATGCCCAGGCCGGGGCCCAGCAACTGCAAACCGGTGCGGAAGGGCTTTCCGGCGGGCTGTATGAACTGCAAGCCGGGACCGGGGCGCTCGTGCAAGGGTATGGCCAGCTAAAATCCGGCAGCAACACGCTGGTATCCGGGCTTGGGGAACTTCAAAGTAAGGGCACGGCCTTGGCCAGTGGCGCGGAGCAGTTGTCCCAGGGAATAGGAGATTTATACGCTGCTGCCGGCCCGGAGGGCCCGTTGGCGGCAGGTGCACAAGCCTTTGGGGCCGCATTGGAAAACGCCGCGTCAGCAGGCGCGGGCGCGTTCTCGCTGCCCGGCCCAGAGCAGTTCGTCCCCGCAGACCCCACCCTGGCCGCAGACCCCAACTATCAAGCACTCTTATCCGCTTACCAGCAGGCCCATGGCACAGCCCAGGGCTTGGCGAACGCGCTGGGCGAACTAAGCGGCAGCTACACACAGGTGGCTGCCGGCGTGCAGCAGGTAAGCGGTGGGATCCAGGCGTTGCAGGCAACGGTTTGCGGCGACAGCGGGCTTACCGCAGGGATTGCGGCTTATACACAGGGGGTGGCGGCGGCAAGTGCCGGAGCTACCCAACTGGACGCGGGCCTGGAACAACTGGGTAACCAGCTACCTGCCCTTACAGGCGGGGTTTCCCAGTTGGTAGATGGCTCAAACCAACTTTCCAGCGGGGCGCAGGCACTCTCACAGGGTAATGCGGCCCTGGCCAACGGCGCACAACGTTTGGCCCAGGGAAGTGAAGATTTGGTGAGCGGCACCCAGCAGTTCCAGCAGGGCATAGGCGCCCTACAGGCCGGGGTACAGTCCCTGGTCAGTGGCAGCGGCCAGGTCGCAGAGGGCGCCGGCAGTTTGCAAAACGGCCTAGAACAGTATAACAGCCAGGGGATCAGCAAGCTGACCGGCAGCTTAGACCGGCAAGAAACCGCCGCCCTAAAGGCCTGCCTGGAGGCGCTAGATGACCAAAAAGGGGCATATGGCTGTTTTGGCGGTACCCCGGACGGGGCCGCCACGTCCACCCGCTTTATCATGAAAACCGCGCAGGCAGCAGAGCATCCCGCCAGCGCGGAGGAAGATAGCACGGAAAGCCAAC
>CANOFK010000260.1 GCA_947565265.1 uncultured Clostridia bacterium
CAAAGCTGGTGTATACTGGTAGCAAGAAACGCGAAAGGGGCACCTGCCATGTTCACAAACAAAGAACTGAAAAACCTGATTGTCCCGCTGTTTTTGGAACAGCTTTTGGTGATGCTGGTGGGCATTGCCGACACCTTCATCGTCAGCTACGCTGGGGAGGCGGCGGTATCCGGGGTGTCGCTGGTGAACGCCTTCAGCACCATTTTCATCTACCTGTTCACGGCGCTGGCCTCCGGAGGAGCTGTAGTAATAAGCCAGTACATTGGCCGGGGGGTGAAGGAGGATGCGGGCGAGGCCGCCAGCCAGTTGCTTACGTCGTCTACCTTGTTCTCCCTGGTGATTTCCATTGTGATTTTAGGCCTGCACCGGCCCATGCTCAGCCTGCTGTTCGGCCAGGTGGAACCAGCGGTCATGGACGCCTGTGTGGTGTACCTGCAAATTTCCGTGTTCTCGTACCCGGCCCTGGCGGTCTACAACGCGGGCGCGGCCCTGTACCGCAGCATGGGCAAGACTAGCGTCACCATGTATATCTCCGTTGCGGCCAACGCGATTAACGTAGTGGGCAACCTGATTGGCGTGTTCGTGCTGCGCGCGGGGGTGGCAGGCGTGGCCTGGCCCACCCTCATTGCACGGGTGTTCTCGGCGGTGGTAATCACGGTGTTGTGTTTCGGCAAGGGGGTGGACGTGCGCTACACCTGGCGGCAAATCTGCAAGTGGAACGGGGAGTTGATGCAATGCATCCTGCGCATCGCCGTGCCAAACGGCGTGGAAAACGGCATCTTCCAACTGGTAAAGGTGGCGCTTAGCAGCGTGGTGGCCCTGTTCGGCACCTACCAGATTGCCGCCAACGGCATCGCCCAGAGCATTTGGAGCCTGGCAGCGCTGGCCGGGGTGACCATGGGGCCGGTGTTCATCACAGTAATCGGCCAGTGCATGGGGGCTGGGGATGTGGCCCAGGCGGAGCACTACTTCAAGAAACTCTTGAAAATCGCCTTGACAATCTCATTGGTGTGGAACGGCCTGGTATTTGCCATCACGCCGTTGATGATGAATTTCTATCAAATCTCCGAGGAGGCCAAATATTTAGTGGCGATTTTGGTGCTGATACACAACATCTTCAACACCGTAGCCTTCCCCATGTCCGGGCCGCTGTCAAATGGCCTGCGGGCGGCGGGGGACATCAAGTTTACGATGATGATCTCTATTGCGTCCACCATTGGCGGGCGGCTGCTGTTCTCCCTGCTGTTCGCCATTGTGTTCAACTGGGGCGTAATTGGCATTGCGGCGGCTATGTGCCTGGACTGGGTGATCCGGGCGGTGATCTTCGCCCTGCGGCTGAAGTCCGGCAAGTGGAAAGCATACAAAGTGATTTAAGAGGAGGAACCTATGGAACTTCGCGTACTGCGCTATTTTCTCATGGTGGCCAGGGAGGAAAACATCACCCGCGCCGCGGAAAAGCTGCACATTACACAGCCCACCCTGTCCCGGCAACTGATGCAACTGGAGGAAGGTTTGGGCGCCACCCTCTTTCGCCGGAACAACCACCGGATCACGCTCACCGAGGATGGGATGCTCCTGAAACGCCGGGCCCAGGAACTGCTGGAACTGGCGGAAAAGACCCGGCGGGAATTCCAGAGCCGGGAGGAGTTGACGGGAGAGATCGCCATCGGCTGCGGGGAAACCCGCAATATGGCCTATCTCTCGGACTTGATGGTATCCTTTAGGGAACGGCACCCGCTCATACAGTTCCGCATCTACAGCGCCACAGCAGACGAGGTGAAGGATCGTATGGAAAACGGCCTGTTGGACATGGGGCTGCTGCTGATGCCGGCGGACATTTCCCGCTATCACACCGTGCCCATGCCCTATCAGGAGCGCTGGTGCGCATTGGTGCGGGAGGATTCCCCCTTGGCCCAGCTTACCAGCGTGGCCCCGGCGGACTTGCTGCCCTATCCTCTGCTGCTGGGCTGGCGGGAGCAGGTGTTGGATTTGCTGAACCAATGGTTTGGAGAGGAACTTTCCCCCCGGGTGAGCATTGCCGCACGGTATAATCTCATTAACAACGCAGCGGTGATGGTACACAGCGGTATGGGCGTGGCCCTGACGCTGGACAAGGGCTTTTTGCCCCATCCCTACCTTACACAGGTGCCCTTGTCCCCGCCCATGGAAAGCGGCGCAGTGTTGGCGTGGAAGAGGGAGCAGGCCCGTTCCCGGACGATGGAACAGTTTATCACCCATATCAAAGAATCTTCCAGAGCCTGAGCAGAAATACCAAAGAGCGTTGCAGAAGGAAACTTAAGGGAAAATAATCCCACGTTGCAACCAGAGATGCGGCGCAGGCAAGATGGCGGCTGCCGTAAACGCGGGCACTGGTATGGTGCGTCCTGCCGGTGGGACGTACTGCCAGCCCAGGCTACACGGATTTTGAGGGCGTATGCCCTTTTGTGTGTCCCATAGGCTTAACGAAACATACAGTTATAAAAGAGAAATCCCCAGAAACCGTAAAGTTTCTGGGGATCAGACTTGGCGCACTTGGCGCAGCCAATATCTTGTGGAGCTGGATATCGGAATCGAACCGATCACCTCATCATTACGAGTGATGTGCTCTACCGAATG
>CANOFK010000261.1 GCA_947565265.1 uncultured Clostridia bacterium
AGGTGCCATTGCCCATGTCGATCTGTTTCTGCCGTTCCACCTCCCTGGAGAGGTTATAGAAGTTGGTGTTGATCTCCTCGATCTCATCGGCCGTCACCTCCATCTCCACCCCGCCAAAGGCGTCCACAATGGCGGCCATGTTCACAAAGTTGATGGTCACATAGTCCTCAATGCGCAAGCCGAAGTTCTGGTTGATGGTGCGGATGGCCAATTCCGGCCCGCCGGTCACATAGGCGGCGTTGATTTTGGTGTTCCAGTCCACGTGACCCTCGGAAAAGCTGTCCCCCTCAATGCGCACCAGGCTGTCCCGAAGGATGGAGGTCATCTTGATGGCCCCGTGGCGGTTGTCCACCGTCAAAATCATGTTTACGTCAGACTGGCCCTCAAACACGCTGGAACGGGCGTCCAGGCCAAACAGGGCAATGTTCGTCACGCTGTCGTCTACCACCGCGTTCTCGTGAAAGCCCAGGCGTGCGGGGTCTTTGGTGATGCTGGTGGTGGTCAGTTCCGCAATCAGGTCGGTGGATATGTAGATCAACCCCGCCCCAAACAAGATCATAACCACGCACAAAAAGGCTGCAATCACCTGCAACACAGCCCGGCCCCGGTGGCCCTTGCGGCGTTTCTTTTTCTCTACCGGGGAATAGCTGGAAAAGTCCTCAAACCCCTCTTGTTCTGTTTTTCTGGTTCTGCCAGGCATATTGGCTCCTCCTGAGTTCTGCTATCTCTTCTGTATCGGAAGGCAGGCGCTATTTGCGGAACACAAACAGCTTGCTGAAAACGTAGTTCGCTACAATCACTGCCACGCTGGACACCACCTTCACCGCCTTGTCGTTGATGCACAGCAGGTCTACGCCCACGTACATAAACAGCATGTCCATCACCAGCGACACCCCCCTGGCGGCAAAGAACTTGGCCATTTCCCCGGCAATACCCTTCAGGCCGGTGACCTTGCTCTCAAACACCCAGCGGCGGTTGGTCACATAGGCGAACAGGATGGCCAGTACCTGTGCCAGGAAAGTGGCTCCCATGTAGTGTAGCCGCAGCACGTCGGCCAGCAGCCAGTAGCAGACCCAGTTCACCAGGGTGGTCAGCACCCCGAAAAACACGTACAGGATCAGCTCCCGGTATTTTGTAAGCAGTGCCCGCAAGCGCTCCGCCTCCCATTTCCCCTCTGCCGCCGGGCAAACCGGTGCCAAAGGGATAGTATGCCCTAAAAGTTGGAATTTAGCGGCCCATACAGTATACAGCAAAATCCCCCGAATTGCAAGCCCTGTCAAGCCCCCGTGCCCCTGCCCCGCCGCTTTTCAAAAAGCAGGCAGGGCTTTTCTGTGGGCGGCCAAACGGGGGCCCCATCCTCCCGCCGCCTTTCAGCAGATACGGCAGGCCGGGATCCCCTGTCCACTTGCCGGGGGCCTATATCCTGCCTACCAGCCGGGGGTAGGGCCTTTTCCGCTTAAAGAACTCGTATACCGAGCAGCCCTTATCCACCAGTGTCACCACCGCGCCCTCCCGGTACCGGGGCGGGCGCAGGGTCAGCGGGAACATATGGGTGCGGATGATATCTGCCTCAATGCCTGTCAGTTCCAGTTCCCGTGCCGCGTTGCGCCAGGCAATCTCCGGGTGCCGGGACCAGTGCTTTTTATGGGCCGGGTCCCCGTCCTGGGCGTCATAGAAAAAGTAGTCGTGGAACAGGGCCCCCCGGGCCATCTCCCGCATATGGAAACGCAGTCGCAAAAACGCCGCGATGCGGCAACTGTAATAGGCCACCGCCACGCTGTGCAGCAGCCGGCAGGTGTTCCCGTGCTGGGGGTACCCGGCCATTGTGCCCAGGTTGGATGTTTCCGTCAACTCTTGGTAGCAGCCCCAAAAGCTTTGGGGGTCCCATTGGTATCTCATGCTGCATCATCCCTTTCAAAAATATAGCAAACCGGGGTATACCCCGCCCTCAACTGATGATCTGGCAGACCTCTTTGGCAAAGGCCGCCGGATCCTCCAAGGGGGTACCCTCCAGCAGCAGGGCCTGGCCGTACAGCACCCGGGCGTACAGGGCCAACTGCTCCTGATCCCCCTGCAAGGTTTTCAGTTTCTGGAATACGCTGTGATCCGGGTTCAGTTCCAGCACCCGTTTGGCGTGGACTTTCTCCCCGGCGGGCATGGCGTTCAGCACCTTCTCCATCTCGCTGGAAAGGCCCCCCTGGGTGCTGATGCAGGCCGCATGGCTCTTTAGGCCGCCCCGCAGGGCTACCTGCTCTACCTTGCCCTCCAGGGCCTCTTTCATGGCGTCCAGCAGGGCCTTATTCTCGTCCGCCAGCGCCTGGGCCTGCTGTTTCTCCTCCTCGGTTTCCAGGTCCAGCCCCTCGGCGGTGATGTTCTTAAAGCCCTTTTCCCCATACTTATCCAGCATCTTTAGGGCGAACTCATCCACATTATCCGTCAGGCACAGCAGTTCATAGCCCTTTTCCACCAGCGCCTCGGCCTGGGGCAGGGCAAGGATGCGCTCGGCGGTTTCGCCGCAGCCATAGTATATGCAGTCCTGGCCCTCTTTCATACGGGCCGTGTACTCAGCCAGTGTAACCGGTTTTTTC
>CANOFK010000262.1 GCA_947565265.1 uncultured Clostridia bacterium
CCCCTCTGGACTCCCACTTGGGGCCTTTGGTACGCTACCTATTTAGTCAGGCAGCCAAGTCCCCGGTAACTCCCTTAAGGAGCTCCGCTCCTTAAGAATCCTCGCCAGAGGGGCACAGCCCCTCTGGACTCCCACTCGGTGCCTTTGGCACGCCTCCTATTTAGTCAGGCAGCCAAGTCCCCGGCAGCTTTTTGTCGGGCTACGTTTTTTTATTTTGATCGTCCCAACTGCTGGGCCCTACGTGGTGCCTTTGGCAATTATTTTTGGCTTGCGGCATGGCACCCCCGAAAAATTGAATGGGGTTTGCCCTTTTCTATTATATCGAATCCCCGAAGGCCGGGCCATATGGGGATTCCAAAGGGCCCACGGCCCTTTGGCGGGGATTCTCAAGGGGCAGCGCCCCTTGAGCCCCTTGAAACCTCTATGCCTGTTTGGTATAGTTCAGCAAGCCGCCCACCAGTACCATATCCCGCTGCCGCTGGGTCAGCACCGCGGTCAGCTTAAACTGCCGGCCGGTGGTACGGTTTTCCAGGGTAATATCCGTCCCGGCGGCAACTTCCTCCCGCACATGGGGCAAAACCAGTTCGTCCAGCAGGCTGATGCCCTCGTAGTCGCCCTCCTCCTTAAACTGCAAGGGCAATATCCCCGTGTTGGCCAGGTTGGCCGCGTGAATACGCGCGTAGCTTTTGGCAATCACGGCCTTCACCCCCAGGTACAAAGGCGCCAGCGCCGCGTGCTCGCGGGAGGAGCCCTGCCCGTAGTTGTGCCCGGCCACTACCACGCCGCCCCCCTGGGCCTTGCACCGGGCGGGGAACTCCTTGTCGCACACCCCAAAGCAGAACTGGGACAGGTACGGCACGTTCGAGCGGTAGGGCAGTATCTTGGCCCCGGCGGGCATAATGTGGTCGGTGGTAATGTTATCCCCCACTTTCAGCACCGCCTTGCAGGCAATATCCGCCGGCAGCGGCCCGGCAATGGGCAGGGGCTTGATGTTCGGCCCCCGCAGCACCTCCACCGTTTCCATCAGCGCCTCCTCCACCGGCGGCTCAATCAGGTTGTCGTTGATCAAAAACCGTGCAGGCGCCTCCACGCTGACCGCCTCCCCCAGGGTACGGGGGTCGGTAAACACCCCGGCAAGGGCCGAGGCCGCGGCGGTTTCCGGGCTCACCAGGTAAACCTGCCCGTCCGCCGTGCCGGAGCGCCCCTCAAAGTTCCGGTTAAAGGTGCGCAGGGACACCCCCGCCGAGTTGGGGCTCTGTCCCATGCCGATGCAGGGCCCGCAGGCGCACTCCAATATCCTGGCCCCCGCGGCGATAATATCCGCCAGCGCGCCGTTCTGTGCCAGCATATGGAACACCTGTTTCGAGCCGCAGGCCACCGACAGGCTCACCCCCGGGTGCACGGTTTTTCCCTTCAAAACCGCCGCCACCCGCATCATGTCCAGGTAAGAGGAGTTGGTGCAGGAGCCGATACACACCTGGTCGATCTTCCCCCCCGCCAGCTCCCGGATGGGTTTCACATTGTCCGGCATATGGGGGCAGGCCGCCAAAGGCTCCAGCGCCCCCAGGTCCAGTTCGATCACCTCGTCGTACACCGCGTCCGGGTCCGGGGCCAGTTCCACCCAGTCCTCCCCCCGGCCCTGTGCCTCCAAAAACTGCCGGGTAATCCCGTCAGAGGGGAAAATCGAGGTGGTCGCCCCCAACTCCGCCCCCATGTTGGTAATGGTGGCCCGCTCCGGCACCGAAAGGGTCTTTACCCCCTCCCCGGCGTACTCTATAATCTTCCCCACGCCGCCCTTCACGCTGAGTTTTTGCAGCACCGCCAAAATAATGTCCTTGGCCGAAACCCAGGGGGAGAGTTTGCCGGTCAGCACCACCTTGGTCATGCTGGGCATATTGATGTGGTACGCCCCGCCGCCCATGGCCACGGCCACGTCCATACCCCCGGCCCCAAAGGCCAGCATCCCAATGCCGCCCCCGGTGGGGGTGTGGCTGTCCGAGCCGATCAGCGTCTTGCCCGGTGCCCCAAACCGCTCCAGGTGCACCTGGTGGCAAATCCCGTTGCCCGGCCTGGAGAAGTAGATGCCATGCTTTTTGGCCACCGTCTGGATATACCGGTGGTCGTCGGCGTTCTCAAAGCCGTTTTGCAGGGTATTGTGGTCAATATAGGCCACGCTTCGCTGGGTTTTCACCCTGGGCACCCCCATCGCCTCAAATTCCAGGTACGCCATGGTGCCCGTAGCGTCCTGGGTCAGGGTCTGGTCGATGCGCAGCCCCACATCCGCCCCCGGCTCCATGCAGCCCGTCACCAGGTGGCTTTCTATAATCTTCTGTGCAATGGTCTTTCCCATGTGTCATCTTCCTTTCCTTGTCCAAAATGTATGCTTTCCTCCAAAAGCCGGAACCGCCCCCCGCCGCCGGGCCTGTCCAAAATAAAGCGTTTAAAAGCAAGACCCCGGCCAACAAACAGTAATAGTTTCGTCGTCTCACCTGCCGGTTCGGCCGGCTCGTAACGGCCGCTCTACCTTGGCGGCACCAAGTAGCCGGCGGCCCTCGCCCTTTTCAAAGGTGGCGGGGTTT
>CANOFK010000263.1 GCA_947565265.1 uncultured Clostridia bacterium
CGACAATCGCCGGTGGCGATTTCCCGTCGCCGACCGAGGCGGCAGCCGAGAATCAGAGCCCAAGAGTTGGCTACGCCAACTCTCCGCCGCCGGAGGCCAAAATTTCGTTATAAACTCTTCGCTTGGAACACACCCCGTGCCCACTTAGTGGTTGATTCCCAAGCAGGTATATGGTATGATAGTCCCAAACACCGAAAGGAGCATTCCCATGACCCAGCAAACGTATACCATCTGGCAGGGGGAAGAATACGCCTACCCCATGGCCGCGGGGTTTGTGCCCTTCCTCACCGCTTACACCCACACCGGCACCGCGCTACGCCCTGCCATGCTGGTGGTGCCCGGCGGCGGCTACTGTTTTGTGTCCCCTACAGAGGCCGAACCGGTGGCAAAGGTGTTCTATCAGGCGGGGTACAATGCCTTTGTACTGACGTATACCGTTAACCCCCTGATGAACGCCCCCCTTAAAACCCAGGCCCTACAGGATATTTCACGGGCCGTGCGGTTTATCCGCGCCCGCGCCGGGGCGTTTGCCATTGACCCGGGCCGGCTGGCCGTATGCGGGTTTTCCGCCGGGGGGCACCTGTGTGCCAGCCTGGCCGTCCACTGGGCCGGGGCCTGTGACCCTGACTCCGCCTACGCCGGGATCTCCAACCGGCCGGACGCGGCGCTCCTCTGCTACCCGGTTATCACCAGCGGCTCCTTTGCCAACCGGCCTTCCTTTGAGGCCCTGCTGGGCAAGGACGCCCCGGCAGAAGAACTGGCCTACATGAGCCTGGAAAACCACGTCAGCGAAAACACCCCGCCCTGTTTTTTGTGGCAGACCATGGAGGACGACTGTGTCCCGGTAGAGAACAGCTATCTCTTTGCCCAAGCCCTACAGGCAAAAGGCGTGCCCTATGCCCACCATGTGTTTACCAAGGGGGCCCACGGCCTTTCCGTGGCCAATGCCGATTGGCTGGCCGGCAATGTGGGCGAACCCTATACCAAAACCCAGTTGGCCGCCCTGCGGGACCTATGCCAGGCAGGCCAACTGCCCGGCGTAGAGCCGGATGCAATGGACCACTTCTTTGCCCCGCCCGGCGCCCAGGACCCGGCCTGGCGGGCTGCCGTGGAGAATGCCTGCCGCCAGGTGGATATCTGGCCCCAGTTGGCTATCCGCTGGCTGGACGACATGATGGACATATAAAGAACCCGCCCCCCCACTACCGGCAAAACCCACAGGAGGCCCGCTTATGGACGAATCGAACCTGCAAATCACCATGCTTGGCCGGCTCAGCCTGCGCTACCAGGGCGCGGTAGTGGGCGACGGCATTGGGCACTCAAAAAAGGTCTGGCTGCTTTTAGCCTATTTGATCTGCAACCGGGGCCGTGCTGTTTCGAAAGAGGAACTTGCCGGGGTGCTCTGGCCCCCGCAGCGGGGGGAAAAGCGCCCGGCCAACCTGGCCAACTCCATGAAAACCTCCTTTTTCCGGGTACGGGCCTGTTTGGACGGGCTGGAGCCTGGCGCCGGCCACCGGCTGGTGCAGACCCGGGAGAACGGCTATATTTGGATGCCTGACGTGCCTGTGGCGCTGGACATAGAGGAGTTCCAGGCCCTATGCGCTGCCGGTGGCAGTAGCCAGCCCGACAACTGGCTACAGGCGGCGGAGATGTTCGACGAGGGGTTCCTCCCCAAGCTGCGGGAATACCCCTGGGCCGCGGAAACCGCCCGTCATCTGGCCGGGCAGTTTACCGCGGCGGTCAACGGGGCCCTCCCCCTTTTGGAGGAGCAGGGCCGCTGGCAGGATATGGTGCGGCTGTGCCAAACCGCCCTGGCCCATGACCCTCTCAATGAAAGCCTGTACTGCCGGCAGATGTCCGCGCTGATCAACCTGGGGGAGAACCGGGCTGCCGCCCAGGTATACGAGGATATGAACCAGTTTTTCCTGGCCCAGTCTGGGGGCCTGCCCGGCGAAGAGGCCCAGTCTATCTACCGGCGGGCAACCCATGATATGGGCGGCGGCTCAGTGCCCTCGGCGGCTATTCTGGACCAGTTGGCAGAGGAGCCGGCCGAAGGGGCGTTTATCTGCGATTACGATGTGTTCCGCGCCCTGTACCGCCTACAGGTGCGGGACTCGGCGCGCAGCGGTGAGGAAACCAGCCTGGCCGTGGTCACGGCGGCCCCCAAGCACGGGGGCCAGTTGAACCGCCGCAGCCTGGAGCTGGTTATGGCAAACCTTTTACGGCTGATCCCCTCCTCCCTGCGTCAGGGGGACGCCGTAGCCCGGTGCAGCGCCTCCCAATACGTCCTGCTGCTGCCCCGTGCCAGTTTTCAGAACAGCCGGGAGGTCTGCCGGCGGATCACCAGGGCCTTTTGCCGGCTGTACCCCCACTCCCCGGCCATGCTACAGGTTACGGTATGCCCTTTGCAGCCGGGGGAGCATCTGCCCCCCGCCATGGAGGGCACCCCCTGACCCCACCAAAACAGCCAGGCAAAAATGCCTGGCTGTTTTTATTTTGCCGGTTGGGGCTAGAGTCTGTTTTAAAACGCCGAAACGCCGTCTATTTTGCCCCAAAACGGTGCTTT
>CANOFK010000264.1 GCA_947565265.1 uncultured Clostridia bacterium
TTACGCCCCTTTTTTACTGTAAAGGCGTTGGTAGACGCCGCGGTTCTCCTGCACCCGCTCTACATAGGCCGCTGTTTCTGGAAAGGGTATCTTCTCCAGTTCCTGCCCGTCCGGGGAAAGCTGGGGGTCACGCAGCCAGTTGTCCACGTTACCCATGCCTGCATTATAGGCAGCTAGGGCTACCCGTAAGTCGCCATAGTGGTCAATCAGCAGCCGCAGCAGGGCACAGCCACAGTGCACATTGTCATTGGCGTCGAACACATCCCTGCCCCCGTTTTCCGGCGGATATTCCTCTGCCATCCAGCGGAAAGTGCCCTCTGTCAGTTGCATAAGCCCTCTGGCCTGGGCCCGGGACGTGGCCTTATGGTCAAACCCGCTCTCCGCCCGTATCACCGCATACACCAGTTCCTCCGGCAAGCCAAACTCCCCTGCTTCCCGGCTGACGATTTCCGAAAATTCCCTGGGATACAGCAACCGCATGGCCCAGCCGGCTACCGGCGGCCCAGCCAGTGTCCCGGCCAAAACCATTGCTGCCAAAATAGCAGCCGCTACGATCAGCCTGACCGAAACCCGTTTCATGGGCTCACCTTCCCTTCCATTTTTTTCCAATCTCAGCCGCCTGGTCTGCCGCATCCTCCCCCGGACCGTTGCTGATAACAAAGTCTGCACGCGCTGCATAGAATGCTACCGGTTTTTGGGCGCCAAGCCGCTGCCGGGCCTGCTCTTCTGTCAACCCATCCCGCAGGGTAATACGCCGGAGCAGTTCCTCTTCCGGGGCGGTCACGGCCAATATCCTGCCACAGGCCCTGTCCAGCCCTGATTCAAACAGCGTGGGCGCATCCAACACCACTGGCGCCCCCAAAGCCTGTAGGCGGGCCACCTCTTCCCGTACCGCTTTCTCGATCCATGGGAAGGTGATCTCCCCCAGCCGCCTGGCTGATTTCGCATCCGCAAAAGCCCGTCCTGCCAGCTTACGCCTGTCCAATCTGCCGCCGGGGGCAATGTCCTCCCCAAACGTTTCCTGCAACTGGGCAATGCAGGCCGGGCCGTATACTTTTTCCGAGCGGGTAAGCCTATCGCAGTCAATCACCCCAAAGCCCTGCCGGGCCAGCGCCTGCCCTATGGTAGATTTCCCCGCCCCGCTGGGCCCTACCAGCCCAATGACCATAGGCGCGGGCATCTGCTCTACCCGGAAAGCCGCGGCCCGCAGCAGCCGGTTGTGTACCGCCAGCCCCACCCCCACCGGGCTGGGACGCTGGGCGAACACCAGTGCCGCCCCTGCCTCGTCTAACCTGCGCAGTGCCGAAAAAAGCTGCCGGGCCTGGGCTTGCCGGTCATACCGGGGACCGTATGTCACTGCCGGGATCCGCAACCTATCCGCCGTTTCGTCAAAACACAGGGCGAACACCCGCCCCGCCAGCCCCTCCGAACAAGGATCCGAGCCCAAAATCTTCGCCGCATAAGCCTGCTGTCCGAGGGAAAGCGCCCCTGCCCAACCGTTAGCCCATTTGATGTAATCCTCTGGCGAGCCATCCACCAAAACCACCTGGGCCCTTGGCGCGTAGTGCTTATACTTCATGCCCGGAGAGGCCGCCTGCTGGCCAGGGGCCAACATAGCCGTTACAGCCGGATCTACCTCTACCTGCCCCAGCACCCGGCGCAGTTCCTCCACAGTGACCCCGCCGGGCCGCAAAAGCCGGGGCGTGCTGCCCACCAGGCTTACCACCGTGGACTCCATCCCCACCGCACAGTCGCCGCCATCTAACACAGCGTCTACCCGGCCCTGCAATTCGGCAAAGGTATGGGCAAACCCTGTGGGGCTGGGCCGCCCGGACCGATTGGCTGAAGGTGCAGCCAGTGGCCTCCCCGCCGCGTCTATGACCGCCCGCGCCAAGGGATGGGCCGGGCAACGCACCCCCACGGTGTCCAGGCCGCCACTGGTTTCCAAAGGTATTATGCCCGATTTTTTCAAAATTATGGTAAGGGGCCCCGGCCAGAATTCCTCGGCCAGCCGTAGGGCCTCCAGGGGTAGTTCCCGCACCAGCGGTGCCCACTGCTCTATTTTGGTGATATGTACGATCAGCGGATTGTCCATCGGCCGGCCCTTTGCCGTGAAGATTTTCTGCACCGCCGCAGGATCCAGGGCATTAGCAGCCAGGCCGTACACGGTTTCCGTGGGGATCGCCACTACCCCGCCCCCGCGTAAAATCTCCCCGGCCCGGACCACATCTTCCGGCGCGCCGGTAAGCTTTTGCGTGATCATCGGCTGCCCTCCGCCTCTTCCAGCCGGGCGGCCCGGTCGGCGGCAATCAGCCCGTCGATCAGTTCGTCCAACCCGCCGGAGAGCACCTCTTCCAGCTTATACAGGGTCAGGCCAATGCGGTGGTCCGTCACCCGGGATTGGGGGAAATTATAGGTACGTATCCGCTCGGAGCGGTCGCCGCTGCCCACCTGGCCCCGGCGCTGGGCAGCTACCTGGGCGCTGGCCTTTTCCTGCTCCCGGCTCAGCAGGCGGGCCCGCAATACTTTCATGGCCTTATCCTTGTTTTTATACT
>CANOFK010000265.1 GCA_947565265.1 uncultured Clostridia bacterium
CCTTTTTGTGGATAAAATTCATAAATTTCATTATACCCTCTTTTCCGTCATTTTGCAAGTGCCGGTTACAGGCGGGGCGTCCAAAGGGCATAGTTGATGAATAGGAAAACGCAAAAGTTTCGGCGCTTTACCCACCGCCCTCAAAAAGAAAGAAGGCCCCTGTGCGGGAGCCTTCTTTCCTGTTCCATACTCAGGCGTACACGTCGAAAGTGTAGGGGCTGGGGGGCATCATCTGCTGCAGCTCCTTCAGGGCCAGTTCTTCGGTGGTGTCCATCATCTTCTTGGTCAGGGCCAAAGAGTAACCGGTAGCCACCTGGGCCTGGCTGTAGGACGTGGCCATGGACGCGATGCTGTCCATAATACCCATAGAAAAAACCTCCTTTTTATGCGCCGGGGCGCATGGGGTCACAGATAGTGTAGCACACTTTGGGGGCGCTGTCAATGGGGGCGCAGGGCCGGGAGCGCTTAAATGATTGCTCCATCTGCCAAATAACAGGGTGGGCGGGGGCATCCTGTGCTACTGCTCGGCAAAGAGAAAGCAGAACGAACCCAAAACCGTTACAAAAAAGGGGCCAAGGCTGGCCCCTTGCTTGTATCATCCGCCCGGCACCTGGTTTCTGCCCTCTGCCTTTACCCGCAGATATGCGCCCTCTGCCACCGGCAGGTCCGTTTTCCAGTACACCAGCATCTCCGCGTGGGGGGCGGACTGGATAGGCGCCCAGTCCTCGTTATACAATTCCCCCAACTCCGCCGTAAACGGCGCTGTCCCCGGCTGGAGGATATCCACCTGCTCCCCGGCAAAAAAGCGGTTGCGCTCCCGCAGCTTTATGTAGGGGCCGGCCCGGCCTGCGCACACCGCCACCACCTCATACGTACGGGTGTACTGGCTGCGGCCCGTGGTCTGGCCCGGTTCCCCGCCCAGGTAAAAACCGGCGGAATACGTCCTGTGGCTGACTTTTTCCGTTTCCTCCAAAACCTCTGCCGGCAACGCCCCCTGGGGGTTCTCCCAAAAGAAGTCGATAGCCCTGCGGTAGGCCGCGGTAACACAGGCCACATAATAGGCCGACTTGGCCCGCCCCTCGATTTTCAGGCTGCCAACCCCTGCCTCCATCATGGCGGGGATGTGTTCGATCATCCGCAGGTCATTGGAGTTGAGGATATAGGTGCCTCCCCCGCTCTCTATCACGGGGAAATGCTGGCCCGGCCGCTGCTTTTCCGTCAGGCTGTATTCCCAGCGGCAAGGTTGGGCGCATCGGCCCCGGTTGGCGTCCCGGCCCGCCATATAGTTGGAGAGCAGGCACCGCCCGGAAAAGGACACGCACATACTCCCGTGGGCGAAAGCCTCCAGTTCCAGTTCCGGCGGGGTATACCGGCGTATCCCGGCAATCTCCTCCAAGGAAAGCTCCCTGGCCAGTACCACCCGGCTGGCCCCTAATGTATAGCAGGCGTTGGCGGCGGCGTAGTTCACAATGCCCGTTTGGGTGGAGATATGCCGCTCCACGGCCGGGGCATATTCCTTTGCCAGTGCCAGCACCCCCAAGTCGGAGATGATCAGCCCATCCACCCCGCAGCCCTGGCAATGGGCCAGGAACCCCGGCAAGGACGCCAGTTCCTGGTTGCGGGGCAGGGTATTGCAGGTCACATACACCCGCACCCCCTGCTCGTGGCAAAAGGCCACGGCCTCTTTTAGTTCGTCCTCTGTAAAGTTCCCCGGCGCTGCCCGCATCCCGTAGTCCTTCCCGGCCAGGTATACCGCGTCGGCCCCGTAGCGTACGGCGGCTTGCAAGCGCTCCATGTCCCCGGCGGGAGCTAAGAGTTCCGGCTTATGCCGGAACTCTGGCTCCGGCTTATGCCAGAACTCTGGCTCCGGCTTATGCCAGAACTCTCGCTCCGACTTATGCTGGAACTCTGGCTCTTGTACGGCCATAGCTGTACTCCTTTCTGCCTCCGGCGGCCAAGATTTTCCCTGCTTTATGGGGCAGAGAGGGTTGTTTGCCCTGTTTCTCAACTCAAACCGGCCAACTGCTTGTTGTACTCGTGGTCGTCCGCGTTGGTGGCGTAGTAGGCCACGCCATCCTCTGAGTGGCAGAAATACAGGTAATTCGCCGCGTCCCCGGTAGTATTGGGTTTCAGGGCGGCGTTTATGGCGTCAATGCCCGGATTGCAGATGGCACCGGCCGGCAGCCCACTGAACTGGTACGTGTCGTAAGCCCCGTGGCTGAGGGTGCCCCCCAGTTCCGCCATTTCCTTGGCGTTTTTATAGGGGTAAAAGGAGGTAGAGTCGCACTCCAGGTTGAAAATGCCATAGTCCGCGCCAAAGTTCAGCCGGTTATGCAGTACGGCCGATACATTGAACATATCCGGCGTATTGGCGGCCTCCGCCTGTATAATGCTGGCCAGCCGTACCACTTCGTCCACTGTCATGCCAGAGTCGGCGATCTTCTGCTGTAGCTTGTCATCCACCTTCCGCTGGAAGTTCCAAAGCAGCTTGCCCACGACCGAGTCCAACTCCTCGCCCTTGTAGAAGTCGTAGGTGTCTGGGAAC
>CANOFK010000266.1 GCA_947565265.1 uncultured Clostridia bacterium
GAAAAGTAAAGTTGCCTTTAGGGGGCAAGTGTGGTAAAATGGGAAAAAGGTTTTTGGGAGGAGGTTTTTACATGGCGGGAGCCTATGAGCGCAGGGGGAAGGTAAACTACTACCTGGACCTGGCGGAGGTAGTGGCCCAGCGGTGCA
Source organism: uncultured Clostridia bacterium (assembly GCA_947565265.1). Classification (GTDB taxonomy): domain Bacteria; phylum Bacillota; class Clostridia; order Oscillospirales; family Acutalibacteraceae; genus Acutalibacter; species Acutalibacter caecimuris. The sequence continues at coordinate 148 of CANOFK010000266.1, forward strand.
CCTGTTTACGGCGGCACTACGGGGCGGTGATCGTGAAGGACGACGAGGTGATTTCTACCGGGTATGTGGGGGCGCCCAGGGGGCGGGCCAACTGCTCGGATTTGGGGTACTGCCTGCGGGATCAACTGGCCATACCCAGGGGGGAGCGCTTTGAGCTGTGCCGGTCGGTGCACGCGGAGGCCAACGCCATTATTTGCGCCCCCCGGCGGGATATGATTGGCGCCACCCTATACCTGGTGGGCACGGAGGTGGCGGACGGCAGCTACATCAAAAACGCGGTGTGCTGCTCCATGTGCAAGCGGCTGGTGATCAACGCGGGCATCAGCCAGGTGGTGGTGCGGGACGACCGGGAGCACTACCGGGTGATAGAGGTGAGCAGTTGGGTGGCGGATGATGAGTCCCTGCGCGGGGTGCTGGGGTATTGAGGCGGCCGGCGGCCGGCCGCTACCAGGCCCTGGACAGCCTGCGGGGCTTTTTGCTGGTGAACATGGTGGCCTATCACGCGCTGTATGATGTGGTGTACATACTGGGCATCCCCCTGCCCTGGTATACGGGGCTGGGGGGGTATATCTGGCAGCAGGGCATTTGCTGGGGGTTTATCCTGCTTTCCGGGTTCTGTTTCCGGCTGTCCCATCACCCGGTGCGGCACGGGCTGACGGTGCTGGGGGCCGGGGTGCTGGTATCGGCCGTTACCTGGGTGGCCATGCCGGGGGAATTCATCCTGTTTGGGGTGCTGTACCTGCTGGGGCTGGCGGGGCTGATCCAGTGCGGGGCCTGGGCCCTGTGGGGGCGGCTGGGCCGCCCGCCTTTTCCGGCGGGGTGGGGGCTGGGGCTGGCTTTGGGGGCGTTTTTTTTGACCAGGGACGTACCCAAAGGCTGGTTGGGTTTTGAAGGGCTGCGGCTGCTGCCCCTGCCGGGCTGGCTGTACCAGGACTGGCTGGCGGTGGTGGGCCTGCCGGGGCCGGGCTTTGCCTCCTCGGACTATTTCCCGCTGGTGCCCTGGCTGTTCCTGTACCTGGCGGGGTACTACCTGTGGCGGCTGATGGGCCACCGGCCCCGGCTGATGGACCGGCTGAAACCGGGCTTTGCCCCCCTGGCGTTTATCGGCCGGCACAGCCTGCCGGTTTACCTATTGCATCAGCCGGTACTGATGGCGGGGTTTGCTTTGGCTTTGGGCTGGGGGCACTGACCGCCGGGGCGCTAGAGTCTGTTTTAAAACCGGAGAAATGCCGGATTTTTGTCCAAAAACGAGGGCTTTCAAGGAAAAACCGCCAGAAAGGCTTGCAGCCAGAAAGGCTTGCAGCCAGAAAGGCTTGCAGCCTTTCGAGGATTTTTGACACAGAAAGCACCGTTTTGGGGTAAAATAGACGGCGTTTTAAAACAGACCCTAAGCCCGGCAAAAAAGAAAAGCCCGCGGCGCCGGTGGTCCCTTTGGCGCTTGTGGGCTTTTTTACGGGCTGTGTCAAGTGTGCCGGGCCTTGCGTTCCGCCGAAATAATGCGGCGCACGGACTTTTCGGTTAGGTAATAGGCTTGGGCCAACTGGGGGATGGCCTCCCCTGCCTGGGCCCGCCGGTAGATCTCCTGGTTGCGGGCGGCGGTTTCCTGCTTGCTGTGGGTGCGTTCGCCCCAGGCCAGGCGGTTTTCCTGCTTGCGGGGGATGTAGAGATAGGCCCCGTCTACATATTGTTGCAACTGCCCCAGCAGTTCGGGCGGCAGGACGTCTTGTGCACGTACATAGCGCATAGTGCCCCTCCTAAAAAAATCATTTTCAGGATGAGCAAAGGCTACTGCGCCGGCCGGTTATGGTTGGGTATGCGCCATAGCCTTTGCTATGCGCAGGTCACGGATCGGGTCAAACGGGTTCCCTCCTTGTGTGGTTTCCTGTTGGCTGGTTGGGCCAGGCTGTTGGGGTTGGGTTTGGTACGGTTATGCCGCTTTCCATTATAGCGGGCGCCGGGGGGATTTGCAAGCGCGGACACGGTTCTGTACCAAGGGCGGGCCGGGAGGCGGCGCAACTTTGCCTCTGGGCCGACTGTGGGGTTGTGGGCCGGGCGGGCCGGGGCTATACTGGAAGGGAGCCTTGCGGTTATGCCCGACGGCCAGGCGGAGAGGAGATGCCCATGCACTGCGAACTTTGCGGCAAGACCACGGTTTTTGGCAAGAAAGTGGCCCACGACCGGATGTATGTGAACGGCCGCACGCCGAAAAAGGTCAAGCCCAACCTGCACCATATGCACGTGAACACCCCGGCGGGCGTAAAACGTCTGACGGTGTGCACCCGCTGTATGCGCACCCTGCGCAAGCACGGGGAGGCCTAGAGCCTGCTTTAAAACCGAAGAAGTGCCGGATTTTTGTCCAAAAACGAGGGCTTTCAAGGAAAAAACCGCAAGAAAGGC
>CANOFK010000267.1 GCA_947565265.1 uncultured Clostridia bacterium
AGAGTCTGTTTTAAAACGCCGAAACGCCGTCTATTTTGCCCCAAAACGGTGCTTTCTGTGTCAAAAATCCTCGAAAGGCTGCAAGCCTTTCTGGCGGCAAGCCTTTCTTGCGGTTTTTCCTTGAAAGCCCTCGTTTTGGACAAAAGTCCGGCATTTCTCCGGTTATAAAACAAACTCTAGAGTAGGCGCAGCCTTAGCCCACCCGGATAACGGCCGACCGTTCCTGGCGCCCGTCACGGACGGTAAGCACCAGGCTACCGGGTTTGGCGGCCCGCACCACGGCCATTGCGCGGCCATAATAGGTGGTGCACTCCCCCACGTCATAGCGCTCCTCGGTACGGGAGGCGGCACTGCCAAAGGCCAGCAGCTCCCCGCCCTCCACCGTGGCAGTCAGCACCCGGTCGGCAGCGCAAGCCCGCACGCCGTTGGTACCCCGCAGGGTAATGGGGATGCAAAGGGTTTCCCCGGGGGCAGCCTCCAGTTTCTCCGGCTCCAGGCAGGCTTTAGCCGCGCCCACCGCGGAAAACAGGCTGCTCCGGCCGGTTTCCCTGCCCTTGCCGTTATACAGCACGGCGGTCAGTTCTCCGGGGGCATACCGCAGCTTAAACAGGGCCCGGCCCTCCTTCAGCCTCTTTTTGCCTACAGAACGGCCGTCTAAAAGCAGCTTAACGCTCTCCCCGCAGCCGTACACCTCTACCGTGGCCGGGTATCCCTCGCAGCCCTGCCAGCTCCAGCAGGGCAGGCCGTTGGCCCCCCGCCATACCGACTTAATCAGCTTATCCCCCGGATGGTCTACCGGCCGTACGGCAATGACCGGGTCTTTCAGCATCCCCCAGGCCGCCTGGGCCCAGAACATCTCCCCATTGGGGTCGCCCAGGATGTCCAAGGCGCCACAGTCAGCCAGCAGCCAGGGGTATGGCTTGTCGAACACCTTGGCGTCGGCGGTATAGGCCCAGGCGCCGATGCCGCACTCGCCCAGATAGTCCCAGGCCACCCACATGAAGTCGCCGATAAGATAGGGCAGGCGCTCCACCATCCGCCAGTTTTTCCAGATGTCCTGGGGGAATGTTTCGCTGCCCACCAGCACCCGGTCCGGGTGTTTTTCCCCTTCCAGCTTATACCGGCCCGATGCATAGTTGTACCCGGCTATGTCCAGGGCGTCCAGCACAGGGCTGGTGACCTTATCTGCCCTAGGCCCGTTAGCGGCGTTGTTCATGGCGGGGCCCACCTTGGCGGCCATCATATTGAACATGGTGCTGTTCATCCCACCCGTCTGGTTTACGGAGTCATCCGCCCGGTCCCCTTCCTCTTTGTAAAGGGGATTGCCGTTGGCCGTGGCCGTCAGGATGGACAGGTTGATGCCCGCTGTTACCGGCCGGGTCCCGTCCAGTTCATGGAGCCGGGCCACCAGTTCCCGTGCCAGGTCCATGCCCCGCTCTTCCACAGGCTCGGCCACCTCGTTGCCAATGGAGTACATGATCACGCTGGGGTGGTTGTAATCCTTTTCCACCATAGCCCCCAGGTCGGCCTGGTAGCCTTCCATAAACTGCCCCGCATAATCGTGGGGCCTTTTATGCTTATACCACATATCCCAGCTCTCGTCCATTACGTAAAGTCCATACCGGTCGCAGGCGGCAAGCAGGGCCTCTGAGGCCGGGTTGTGGGCCGAACGGATGGCGTTGAACCCGGCCTCTTTCAGCAGCCGCACCTTCCGCTCCTCCACCTCCGGGGGAGCCGCAGCCCCCAATACGCCGTTGTCGTGGTGGATGCACCCGCCCCGCAACAGGGTTTCCCGGCCGTTGATCAACAGCCCCTCCGGCCCCCAGGCGATCTGCCGTATGCCGAACCAGGTTTCCGCCGTGTCCACTGTTTGCCCGTTTTGCAGCAGGCTGGCCCGGCACAGGTAAAGCTTGGGGCTCTCCGCGCTCCACAGGGCCGCGCCGGGCAGGTCCAGTTCCACCTTTTCCCCTGTGCCGCGGGCCAGCAGGGTGTCGCCGTCAAAAACAGCTACCGCCACCTCCGGCTGGCTCTCCCCGGCGGCCCCGCCTGTGTGGCTGGTTTCCACCCTTACCCTGGCGGGGGCTACGCCCACTGTTGTCACCCGCAGGCCCTGCCAGCCAATGTGCACCGGCCCGCCGGTTATCAGTTCCACCGGCCGGTAGATGCCGCTGCCGCTATACCACCGGGAGTTCGGCATCTGGGTGTTATCCACCTCGACGGTCACGGTATTGTTGGCGCCACAGCGCAGGCCCGCGCTCAGGTCAACGGTAAAATCTGTGTAGCCATAGGCGTGCCAGGCCAGGGCCTCGCCGTTCAGGCTGACCTGGGCGTTGCGGTATACCCCCCCAAAATGCAGCAGGACAGTCTGACCCTCCCAATCCGCCGGGCAGTAGAACACCTTCTCGTAGATGTACTTCCCGCCCGGAAAAAAGGCATGGCCGGAGCCCCCTGGGGCTGCGGGATCCCTCGGCTCATGTATCATCGCGTCATGGGGCAATGTAATCGCCACCCGCGTTTCCTGCCCATATATGCCAAAAAGCC
>CANOFK010000268.1 GCA_947565265.1 uncultured Clostridia bacterium
GGAGCAGGACATTAAGTTTGCCGTGCGCAGCACCCAACAGCATATGGACCAGACCCTGAGCAACACGGCCAATGCCATCAACATACTGGCGGAGGACACGCTGATCTCCGCGCTGGCGGAAAAGACGGCGCTGGCGCCCCTGGAGATTTACGACCTGTGTGAACTGATTGACCTGTTCTCGGTGACGGTGAACCAGCGGGAAGGGTACTTTAGGGGGTTTTGCTACTTTTACCGCAGCGGGTTCCTGGTTTCCAACAAGCGGCCCTACCACCCGAATGTGACGGAGCTGTTCTCTCACGAGCTGGAGTTAGACTTTGCGGCGCTGGCACCGGGGGGCGGGGAGGACGGGGTGGACCCCCAGCCCCATATCCGCACCCTGTACCAGAAAGACGGCAGCGGCTGCGTGCTGGTGTACCGGAACATCTACGACGCGCGCTATAAGGAAAGCGTGTGCTGCATCGGCATTGTGATACAACTGAACGACAGGCTTTTACAGCGCACCGGAGAGGGGCTGGACCCCTTTGTAACCGGCGAGGACGGCCAACTGCTGTATGGCAGCGGGCTGGCCCGGCAGGCCCTGGCCCAGGGGGATTTGCCGGCTTTGGACGGGGGCACCTTACAGGTGGAGGGGGAGGGCTACCTTTGCGCCACCAGGGTTTCGAACCTGAGCGGGATGCGGTACGGGGCGCTGGCGGCCCAGCGGGAATATTACCGCGACCTGCGGCTGATGTGGGGCCGCATTATACTGGAATGTGCCGTTTCGGTGGCGGTGGGGGTGATGGCGGCGGTGTTCCTCAGCCGGCAGACCTGGTCGCCGTTTAAGAGCGCGCTGATGCTGATCAACAAACCCCGTTCCAGCGGGGAGAGGGCGGAATATAACAGCATGAAAAGCGTGGCCCAGGCCCTGACCAGCGTGGCCCAGGAGCGGGAGAGCATGGAAAGCCAACTGCTGCGGTTGCAGGCCCGCACCCGCAGCGGCCAGATAGGCCGCTACCTGGCCGGGCTTACCGACGACCCCTCGCTGCTCTCTCAATACATTGAGGACGGGCAGCCTTACTGGCTGATTGTGTTTTCCATTGCGGCCACAGGGGAGGACAGGGGCCAGGCAGGGGTGCTGGAGCAGCTCTATACGGCCATCTGCCGGGTATTGGAAGAGGTGCTGCTGGAGAAGAAGAGCGGCGTGAGCCTGGCCCTGGACGGCCGGGCCGTGATGCTGGTACAGGGCACCCTGACCGGCGAGGAGGTGCGCCGGGCGGTGGCTATGGCGGAACAGGCCCTTTCGGTGCCGGTGGTGTGTTACATCAGCGACCCCTGTATGTACCTGGCCGACGCCCCGGACGCCTGGAGCTGGGTGCGCCGGGCTTACCAGAGCGATATCTTCTGGCAGCGGGGCAGGGGGCCGGGGGTGTGGCCGGCCAAGGACATCCTGCGGGGGGCCAGCTACCGGGACTACCGGGACCTTTTGGAGCGGCAGAGGAAACTGGCCGGCTATATGGCGGGCAAAAACTACGGGAAGGCCCGCCAGTGCCTGGAGGAGATTGTGGCCCAGGACCTTTCTGACCAGGAGATGCCCTTTGAGATGATACAGCACCGGTATGCCGGGGTGTGCGAGATGCTGTTGGCGTATCTGCCGGACAGGGAGGGCTTTGAGGCCGGGCGGCATATGCCGGGGCCGGGCAGTACCGCCGGGCAACTGGAGGCGTGGCTGTTTGCCGTGTTTGAGCGGGTGCAGCAGCAGGCCGGCCCTGGGGAAGAGGGGGCTGCCGGGAACCAGGAAAGCCCCTGGGCCCGGCAGGTGCAGGCGTATATCCGGGAGAACTACCGGGACCCGGCGCTGAACGCCAGCATGATTGCCGGGCATTTGCAGATGAACCTTTCTACCCTGAGCAGGCGGTATAAGAACGCGGTGGGCCGGGGCCTGCTGGACGAAGTGCATACGGTGCGCCTGGAGGCTGCAAAAACTTTGCTGGACAAGGGTGTAAGCGTGCGGGAAACCGCGGAGCGCACAGGGTATGTGGAGTCGCGGGCCATGATACGGGCCTTTAAGCGGTATGAGGGCATTACCCCCGGCCAATATGCCGGGCGGGAGTAGGAGAGAGCGGACAGCGTGGGCAAACAGCCTGGGCTGTCCGTTTTTTGCATGGATGGGCGGTGGGGGTGTGCAAAAAACGGCAATCAGGGGGATGGCTTGCCAATAATTGCAAAACGGGTTTTGGCCATTTACGGTGTTGCGGGTGTTGTGCTACACTTATTGATATAGTTAAGGCGGCGCCGCACTGAAAATTGTGTGCGAGTTGCACAGGGGCCCCGGCGCCCGGCACCAGAGGAAGTGGTGGGCAGGGGTTGTAAAGCGCATTGGTTTACAGTGGGCGTGCCTGGGACACGCGGCGTAACCCGCCGCGGATTTTGACGGAAGGGAAGGATAGGACAGCGATGAAAAGCGCAGCCAACGCAACCGCGCCGCCGGTTGCAGGAATGAAGGTGAAGAAATTCACCTGGCCAAACATCAGGAAGGACTTTCGGAAGAACTGGCCCTTAT
>CANOFK010000269.1 GCA_947565265.1 uncultured Clostridia bacterium
ATAAAGAATTCTTTCCTTTTTGGCAGGTACTGTATCCGGTTCTACTGAGAAAGTTATTTGACAGCCATCCCATTTTTTGGTAAAATTATAGCACAAAAATGCTGATATAGGAAGGAGTTTCCATATGAATGACAAGGTAAAGGCACTACTGGCAGGCCACACAGACGGGCATTTGATGCCTTTCTTCTGGCAGCACGGGGAGGACGAAACCACCCTGCGCCGCTATATGCAGGCCATAGACGAGGCCAACTGCCAGGCTGTCTGTGTAGAAAGCCGTCCCCACCCGGACTTCTGCGGGCCAAAATGGTGGCAGGATATGGACGTGATTTTGGATGAGGCCCGCCGTCGGGGGATGAAAGTGTGGATTTTGGATGATAGCCACTTCCCCACCGGCTATGCCAACGGCGCGTTAAAAAACGCCCCGCCGGAACTGCACCGGCAGAGCGTCTGTGCTACCATACTGCATCTGGAGGGCCAGGCGGAAACCGTTACCCTGCCGCTGGCCGGGCTTATCCCTCCTGCCTATCCCTCTATGGGGCCAATGGAGGAATTTGCTCTACCGGCCATGATGCCGGATCCGCCCCACTTTGACGATGACCAGGTTATTGCCCTGACCGCCGTAAAGGAGGGTACCGGGGAGGCTGTCTATATCCCCTATGCCGGGGAAGATACCGTAACCTGGCAAAAGCCCACGGGTAACTGGAACGTGTATGTCATTGGCCTGAGCCGGAACCTGGGCTACCGCCGGGAATATATGAATATGATGGACGAGCGGGCCTGCCGTCTGCTCATCGACGCGGTATATGCGCCCCACTGGGCCCACTACCAGGCTGATTTCGGCAAGACCATTGCCGGTTTCTTCTCTGACGAACCCGACTTGGGCAACGGCCATCTGTTCTGGTTTGACAACCCGCTGGGCACGGACCAGGATCTACCTTTTGCCAATACCCTGCCTCCCCTGCTGGAAGAGGCCCTGGGGGAACATTGGGCCAACCAGCTATACCTGCTGTGGGACAACGCCGCCGATCCCCGGAAAACTGCCCGGCTACGCTATACCTATATGGACATCGTCACCCGGCAGGTACGGTCATGTTTCAGCCGGCAGATCGGCCGGTGGTCCCGGGAGCATTGGGCGAAGTACATTGGCCACCTGATTGAGGACGGCAACGCCCACGCCCGCACCGGGGCCAGCCTGGGCCATTACTTCCGTGGCTTGGACGGTCAAGATATGGCCGGCATTGATGACATTGGTGGGCAGGTACTGCCTCAGGGCGAGGATGGACCGGATACCGGCACTATGGGCCAAAAGCGGGACGGGGAATTCTACCACTTCATGCTGGGCAACCTGGCCGCCAGCGCTGCCGCCATTGAACCCCAAAAGCACGGCGACGCTATGTGTGAGATTTTTGGGGCCTATGGCTGGGCAGAGGGCTTGCGCCTGGAAAAATATCTGGCCGACCACTTCATGGTGCGTGGGATCAACCATTTTGTGCCCCATGCCTTTAGCCCCGCGCCCTTCCCGGATCCAGACTGCCCGCCTCATTTCTACGCCCATGGACACAACCCCCAGTACCGGCATTTTGGCCGGCTGATGGCCTACATGGACCGGGTCTGCACGCTGATCTCCGGTGGCCGGCGGCTTAGCCGGGCAGCGGTGCTGTACCACGGCGAGGCCGAATGGGCCGGCACGGCCATGTTAACTCAAAAGATCGCCCGTCCACTCACCGAGGCACAAATTCAATTTGATACCCTTCCTTGCGATGTGTTTGCCGAACCGGACCGCTATCACACCCAAACCCAGAGGGGCCTACAGGTAAACGGCCAGACCTACCGCCTGCTGCTGGTGCCGGCAAGCCAGTTCCTCCCCAGTGCGGCGGCCCATGCCCTTGCCGGTCTGATAGAGCAGGGATTCCCCGTCCTCTTTGTAGGCGGTGCACCCCAGGGCCTCTCTGACAGTGATGCACCTTTGCCCGAAACCTTGCAGCAGGCTCAGGCCCTTCCCCTTGGCCAGGTGGTTTCCGCTGCGGAACAAGCCGGGGCAAGGGATGCCGCCCTCGCCCCGGCAGATAGCTTTGTGCGGGTATTGCACTATCAGGGGGATGTTGCTCTGTACTACTTTGTAAATGAAGGCACTATCCCTTACATAGGTACGGCAGAACTGCCTGAAACCGGCCCCTGTTACTGGTATGACCCCTGGGAAAACACCATTTTTCCCGCGCAAATCAACAGCGGCAGCCTCTCCCTGTGCCTGGAACCCTTGCGGGGCTACCTGCTAATTTTGGACGAACCTGACCCGTCCCTGCTTAAAGCCCCCGTAACCCCCGGTTGCAAGGAACTTCCCCTGGCCCCCTGGCAGCGTTCTACTTGCCAAAGCATTGAATACCCCACTTTTGGCCCGGCAAAAGCAGTCACACTACCTGACCGGTTGGCAGAGGAACAACCAACCTTTTCCGGGTTTGTACGCTATGACAGTGCCTTTACTTACAGCAGCGGCCAGTTAACCCTGGAAGTGACCAACGCCATGGAAGGCGTT
>CANOFK010000270.1 GCA_947565265.1 uncultured Clostridia bacterium
GCGGAAGAACCAGCGCGTGGTGGAGATCAAGGAAGTCCGGCTGTCGCTGAATATCGACACCCATGATTTTGAGACCAAGAAAAACCACGCCATCCGCTTTATAACAGAGGGGAACAAGGTCAAGGCGTCCATCCGTTTCCGGGGAAGGGAAATGGGGCACCCTGAGCTGGGGCAGGATATTATGCGCCGGTTTGCCGAGGCTATGGCCGAGGTGGCAAACGTGGAGCGCCAGCCCAAGCTGGAGGGCAGGACGATGCTGATGTTCCTTGTGCCCAAGCCCGTTAAGTAAGGCCCGCCGGTTGGGCCACAAAACCAAGGAGGAATAAAGTATGCCGAAACTGAAAACCCACAGCGGCGCCAAAAAGCGCTTTAAGCTGTCCAAAAACGGGAAGGTCATTCGCGGCCACGCCTTTACCAGCCACCTGTTTAACGGCCATGGCAAGACCCCGAAGGTGAAACGCCATGCCAGGGGCACCACGGTGACCGACAAGACCAATACCGCCGCCGTGAAACGGATGTTGCCCTATAAATAAGCCCGGCAGCAGGGGCCCAGCGGGCCTTTTGGGAGAAGGGCAAGGACAGGAAAATGCAAGCGGCACCGGCCGGCTGGCCCGGTGCCGACGGAGAATAGGCGGCCCCGGAGGGACCGCATTATGCCGGCGCCGCCGGGAAAGGATTGAGAAGAAATGGCTAGAGTAAAAGGCGCGATGATGACGCGCAAAAGAAGGAAAAAGGTACTGAAACTGGCAAAGGGTTATTGGGGCGCCAAGAGCCGCCACTTTAAAATGGCCAAACAGGCCGTTATGAAGTCCGGCAACTATGCGTATATTGGCCGTAAGCAGCGCAAGCGGGATTTCCGCCAGCTATGGATCACCCGCATTTCCGCAGGGTGCAAGATGAACGGCACCAATTACTCCACCTTTATGAACGGTTTGAAGAAGGCGGGCGTTACCCTGAACCGGAAGATGCTCTCTGAGATTGCCATTGCCGACCCCCAGGGCTTTACCGCGCTGGTGGAAAAGGCGAAGGCCGCGCTGTAAGCGAATAGGGTTTGCCAGGCGCGTGATGCGTACCGTTCCAATTAAGCAAATTGCGCCTGAGGCAACCTGCCTTGGGCGTTTCCGTTCTGGTGGGAGGGGCGGCAGGGCGGGCCGGAAGTATCTTTGCGCTTTGGTTGAAAGGGGTGTTTCCAGTGGGGGTTGAGGTCATCACCAGCCGCCGCAACCCGGTGGTACGGGCCGCGGCGGGGCTGGCCGGCTCTGCCCGGCAGCGGCGGGAGGCAGGGCTCTTTTTGTGCGAAGGGGCCCGCCTGTGCCAGGACGCGGCCCTGTCGGATGTGGGGGTAGAGGCCTGCTTTTTCACGGCCCAGGCCAAGAAAACATACGCCCAGTACCTGGAGCCTGTGCTGAAGGTGTGCGGGCAGGCATACGAGGTCAGCCAGCCTGTGGCGCAACTGCTGGCTGACACCAGAAACCCCCAGGGGATTTTCTGCGTGTGCCGCCGGCCCCAGGGGATGGAGGGTGTAATCGGCTTTGCACCCAAGGGCCCCTGCCTGGTGTTGGAAAACATTCAAGATCCTGGCAACCTGGGGACGGTTTTGCGCACAGCGGAGGCGCTGGGCCGGTTTCGGGTCTTTTTGCTGGGGGATTGCTGCGACCCGCTGTCCCCCAAGGCGCTGCGGGCCTCCATGGGGGCGGTGTTTCGGATGGAGCTGGCCTTGGAGGCCTCGCCCCGGCGGCTGTTTGGGCTGTTGCAGGCCCACGGCTACGCGGCCCACGGGGCGGTACCTGCCCCGGAGGCCCGGCCCATCACCGAACTGGACTTTACCAGGGGGCGCCACGCGGTGCTGATTGGCAATGAGGGCAGCGGGCTTACCAGGGAAACGGCAGGGCTGTGTACGGACCTGGTGACGATCCCGATGGGGGGCAGGGCGGAATCACTGAACGCGGCCGCGGCGGCGACGGTGCTGCTGTGGGAGATGGCAAGGGGGCGGCGGGTATGATCGACAAGGACGTATTTTGGGTGTGGGCCCAGCACGCCTTTGGCGAGGGCAGCCCCAAGCCCTGGCATATCCACAACACCTTTCCCGGTGGGCTGGAGGGCTTTTACCGGGCCGGTGCCGGGGAGTGGTGCAGGCTGGCGTATATCTCCCGCCAGCAGATAGAGAGCCTGCGGGCCTTTGACCTGAAAGCCGCCATGGTACGCTTGCAGTTTGCCGCCCAGATGTGCTGGCAGTTGCTTACGCCGGAGAGTGAGAAATATCCCCCGGATCTCAGGAATATTTCTGACCCTCCTGCGGTATTGTATATGAAAGGCGAGATGGCCCCCCTGGCGGACGCCCCCTGGGTGGCTGTGGTGGGGGCCCGGAAGGCCAGCGAGGCCAGTTGCCAGGTGGCCAGGAAGATCGCCAACCAACTGGCCACGGCCGGGGTAGTGGTGGCCAGCGGTATGGCCCCGGGGGTGGACACCGCCGCCCAGGAGGGGGCCATGGAAGCCTTTGGCCGCACGGTATGCGTGGCCCCGGTGGAC
>CANOFK010000271.1 GCA_947565265.1 uncultured Clostridia bacterium
TATAAGGATGTGAGATAGATGGGCAGAAAGCGGCTCATGAAAAGGCGGTCAAAATGATCGAAAGTAGCCGGGATTTTTCCCGGTGGTTTGGTGATAATATAGAGGGCATAGATGAAATCAAGCTGTGGAACCTGTTCGAGAGCCGGGAGAAGGCCTTTCAGTCCCGGCAGCGGGACCTGCTGGCGCTGCAAAAGGGCAATGCCATGATCGACGCCTGGAACACCCTGTGGGAGTCGCTGCTGGAATGGAGCGTGACCCTGCTGCTGTACCTGGCAGGCGGGTTCCTTATCTGCCGGGGCGGCCTGACGGTCGGGTCGGTATTTGCCTTTGTGTCCTACTCCTGGTACGTAACCGGGCCGGTTTCCGCGCTGCTAAACCTAAAGATGTACTTTGCCCGCATTTTACCCTCAGCCCGGCGGCTTTTCCGGTTTTTGGACATGGAGCCGGAGCCGGACACAGGGACAGGCCGGGTAGGCAACCGCCCGCCCCGGCTGGCTTTTCAGGACGTTTCCTTCGCCTATCAGGCGGACAGGCCCATCCTACAGGGGGCCTGTTTCCATGTGGAGCCGGGGGAGAAGGTGGCCATTATCGGGCAAAACGGCAGCGGGAAATCCACGGTCCTCAACCTGCTGTTGCGGTTCTACACTCCGGAGGCCGGGGAGATCACAGCGGACCATGTGCCGGTTTCCCGGTTGGCGCTGGCGGGGTACCGTTCGCTGTTCTCTGTGGTCAGCCAGGAGCCCTACCTGTTTTTGGGGGATATTGCCGGCAATATCGACCTAACAGGCCAAGCCTCCCCGGAGGAGGTGGCCGCCGCTATGGATACCAGCGGCGTGGCTGCTTACCTGCAACATATGCCCCAGGGGGAGAAAACCCAGGTGGGCCGCAACGGGGCAAGGCTTTCCGGCGGCGAAAAGCAGAAACTGGCGGTGGCGCGGGCTTTGTTGAAGGATGCCCCGGTGGTGATCCTGGACGAAGCCACCGCCGGGTTTGACGTGGAATCGGACGCCTACCTGCACGATGTGATCGTCAACCAGATGGCGGGCAAGTCGGTGATCATGATCACCCATCACTATGAACATCTGGAGGGGATGGACCGGGTCTACCGGCTGGAGGGGGGCCGGCTTTATGAGGAGCGGCGGGAGGACGGCCGGGCCTGGGGCGCCTCCGGAGCGGGGGAACCGTCCGGGCAGCCCTAAAACCCCATCCGTTAGCCGCCCCTCTGCTTGGGGTAGGGGAGGGGGCGCTCACTCAAGGCGGAGCTGGGCCTCCCGGCAAGTATGCATCTCCCGCTCTACAACCCGGTCACCGGGCCCCAATTCCCCCATCAAAAGCGGGGAGCTGGGGCGGTGTTTCCCGTGGTTTGCCTCCAAGGTTTTTGCACCGGCATGGTTGGCATAACAATACCGGCAGCCATGGAGGCAGGTGTTGTAGGCGCCAATATCCAGGCTTTCCATACAGCCACAGGCCGGCCGCTGATTCTTATCTTTGCTTATTTGTAAAGGGCACTGCAATAGCTGCCCGAACAGGCGGCCGTCTATGCATTGGGCGTGCCCCACCCCGTACCGCTGTAGGTCAAGTCCCTCGGCGCAGGTATCCACCTGCAAGCCGTAGCTATGGGCAATTCCGGCGATGCTTTTTGCCAGTTGCGCCTGCTGCCGGGCAGAAAAGTCCCGAAGTGCCAGCGGGGCCATATTCTTCCCCGTGTTGCGGTAGAAGTCCAGGAAACTGATGGTGCACTTTCTGGTGTAGGGGGAAAGCCGTTTCGCCAATTCCTCAAAGTAACGGATATGGTACTCCATTGTATAGGTTCCGCTGAGGAAGATGGGATCGTACCGCCATATCACGCGGTCACGCCCAATCCGATCGGCCAACCGCTGGAAAGCCGGGATAATGACCTTGCTCTTGCTGGGGATATTCCTTTCCACATCCGCCCCATAGCTGGTCAGCGTAAATTGGAAGTAGTACATATAATCGTGCAGCGCATCCAGTTTGTCCAGCATAGGCAGGGGGTTTTTGGTCCAAAAAACAATGCCGTCCACAACATCCGGCGATAAACTGACCCGGCTGACCTGGTGGGCGTTCATGGGGTTGCGCACATACACATACCCGGCCCGAATACGCTCCAGGAACCACTTTGCATAATAGCTGGGGATGTCCGTACGGCGGCTGGCGCTTATAATCATGTTGATCACCATTTATACGGGTTATCCGGCCTTTCGAAAAGCCGCCCAGTAATTCTGCCTTAAAAGATGCCATTGGCATTTATGGATGCAGGAGCAGCCCATACAGAATCAAATCATTCGGCCCCCACAGGCTTTGCACAAAGCCTGCCTTTTTTACCATTATAGCAGACCTTGTGCACAAGTCGACCGCTTTCATATTCTGACCGCTGGGAACTGGATGATCGCTTGCAGAAATGATAACAGAGCACGTGGTTTGGAGTCCCGCGGAAAATCTGGGAAAAAGAAAATCACCTATTGCTATCCAAGCCCTGGGCGTTGGGATTGCAATAGG
>CANOFK010000272.1 GCA_947565265.1 uncultured Clostridia bacterium
TGATTTTCCCCGTCATTCGTACAAAAACCCGTGCAAATGCGCCCGTGCCAGATCCTCATCAAAGCAGTATATCCAGTTACCGCCCTCGTCCTTGCTCCCGTAGGCGTTCTCGTTCTCCCCAGGCAGGGTGATGCTCTGGGTTTCAAAGCCCCCCAAGGCAAAGGGGACCAACGCCGCCATATCCATGGCGTTCAGCGAGGTTTCGCAGTGGGGCATCATCCCGTGGGCAATACCCGGCCAGGCCAGTACGCTGCGCTGCTTGGCCCTGGCAACCAGCCCGGTCAGCACCCGGTGCTGGCGGCTGGTGCGGCCCTCGTCGCTGTCAATATACCGTATCCGCGCGTAAGCCACTGCCTGGTGGCCGTTCAACAACACCTTGCCCCCGGCATAGGTCCCGTCCACCATATTATGTGTACCGTCCAGGTCGTCAAAGTAGTCCTCATACTTTATCCCAGACTGTCCCCCATCCCGTTCCACCTCCTTGCTCAGGTTCCACAGGTTGCGGTTCACCTCCAGCATCTCCTCGCCGGTCAATTCCAGTTCCACGCCCCCAAAGGCATCCACAATTTCCGCCATTTTGTAGAAATTCACCGTCACATAGTCCTCAATATCCAGGTGGAAGTTCTGGTTGAGGGTGCGCACGGCCAGTTCCGGGCCCCCGTAGGCATAGGCATGGGCCAGCTTGTCGTAGCCGTACCCCTCTATGTAGACGTAGGAATCCCGCATCAAAGAGGCCATTTTCATCGTATGGTTGCGGCTGTCCAGTGACAGCACCATCACCGCGTCCGAGCGCCCTTGGTTCTCCCAGTCCCGCGAGTCCAGCCCAAACAGGGCGATGTTCTTCACCCCGTCCACCCGCGCCCCCTGGTAGATACCTAAATCCCCTTGCAGGCTGTGGGTGCGCAGCCCCATGAACATATAGGCGGTTACCCCCACACCAGCCACAACCAGTAGTATCAGCACCAGCAAAATTTTCTTCCCGGCCCCTATCCGCCGCCGGGCACGCCGGGGCTGCGGAGGCCGGGCCGGCCGCCGGGCCATCCGCGCCTTGTCGTTGCTGCGCCGCTTTTCCGATGAGTAACTGGATATATCCTCAAACTCCCGCAACGGCGGCATATCATAATAATAGTTGTCTTTCAGCGGCTCCCGCCGGGGCCGCTCTCTCTCTTTTTGTGCCATTTTCTTTCCTTTTCGGGTCGCCTCCGCCTTTTCTCATTCCGCCGGGTTCCCCTAGCCCTTCCCTTTGTGATGCTGACTCTTTCCCTTTTCAGGTCGCCTCCGGCGGCTTAAGAAACTTTCTGTAGAAAGTTTCTTAAGAATCTTCCAAGACTTTTATGCGTCCCTCCGCCTTTTCCCATTCCACCGGGTTCCCCTTAACCCATCCCTTTGTGATACTACATCTTTTCTTAAAATAACCCAAACAGAACGTTTGCAATCACAAAGCCTCTCATTTTATACAATTCCGCCAAAATTATCGCAAGCAAAAACAATAATTGTAAAACTCAGTGCAATCGCCAGCCCAAATCGCGGGCAATACACCCCAAAACCACCAACCGTGTGCCTTTGCGCGGCACAAAAGTTTCGTCCACCTTTTCAAAGGTGGCGGGGTTTGGGGCAGCGCCCCAAGGTCCTGGCCTTACCCCTAAACAGCAGCCTTAGCCGGGTTGGGGCAGGTGATAATCCAGGTAAAGCCAAAGCGGTCCCGCACCAAAGCGCCGCAGCCGCCGTCATCGGGGGCCGGGTGGGGGTGCAAGGGAGAGAGAACCTCCCCGCCCTTTGCCAGCAAATCTAGGGCCTGCCGTGCCTCCTCCTGGTTGTCCAGGTGCACCATCAGCCGGATATCCGTGTTGACTGCTTGGGTATCAAAGGTATCGCCCGCAGCCAGGCGGGTGCTGCCCAGGGTAAATTCCACGTGCATCACCTTGCCCACCTGCTCCGGCGGGGCGCCGGCCCCCTCGCAGCAGCCCTCTCAAAACGCCAGATATGTGGTTATAACCTGTACCGGTTTCCTTCCATACTCCTTCCATTCCCCCTATTCTGTTTGCCCTTCCCCTTCCTGGCCGCTGTACTCATCCCAGTAGGGCGAACCCTCCTCAAAGATAAAGGCGCTAATGCGCTTAGAGGCCTGTTCCAGGTCATACACTAGGTCATAGTTAATATCCTGTAGGTCTGTTTCAAAGTTTATATCCGGCACAGATATTTTCTGTACGGTCATATCCGTGGCCAGAATCGGCACCATTTTCAGGATATCGTCCAACTCCAAGTTGGTTTCGCAGTAGGGCATCAGCTTTTTGATCAGGGCGGGGTAGTCTGTCACGCTCAGCAGCTTGACCCGCTGGATCAGGCCAGTCAGCACCTTCTGCTGGCGCTCTACCCGGCCAAAGTCGTCGCCAATATTGCGGATACGCCCATAGGACACCGCCTGGTTGCCGTTAAGCAAGTAGGTGTCCACCTCAGCAGTGGCGTGCATATAGTCGCTATCCAATATATTGGGGTATTTCAGCTCGT
>CANOFK010000273.1 GCA_947565265.1 uncultured Clostridia bacterium
GGCTTTTCATGACCCCCCTTGCGGCGCTACTCTTTCTCCCTGGTGCTCAGCAGATAGATGGGGTCGGTACGGAAACCCAGCGCCATCAGCAGCAAAGCCAAAACCAGCGTCAGGAAACTTATACACAGCGGCACGGCGAAACTTATACACAGCGGCACGGCATAACTTACATACTCCGGCACATCCACCTCTATTTGGGCTTTTTCCGCCAGCTCCCGGCCCGCGGCCCAGGTGCTGTAGCGGGTGTCGTAGTCATATAGGCTGTCCCGCTCCTCCGGGGTTGCGGCCACCACCTGGAGCCCGCTTACCTTATCCAGGGCCAGTGTGCCGCATACGCCGCCAACCGAGGCGGAAAGCACGGTCAGCATCATCAGCGCCGACAAAAGCGACGCCCGGCACTGGCGTTTTGTCATGCCCAGGCTGCGCTCGATTGCCGTGCGCTTTTTCTCCTTCACGACGAAGAAGTACAATAGCAGGGCCATAATGGACAGCGCCGCCATGATGCCGCCCATCAGCAGCAGGAAGGCCATGGCCCGGCTGTTGTCAAGGGACTTCCTTATCTCCGAATAGCCCCGGTCATCGTAGGTGATTTGCAGCCGTTGGGCTTGGGGCACGTGCGCCTTTAGGGCCGCGTCAAACTGCTGGATGGAGCCGTTGGGTATCTGGAAGGAGGCGGTATACCGGGTCATGGGCCTACAATAGGTTATATGGCTTTCATCCCCGGCCGTGACGGATTTTGCCGGGATGATGAAGGTATCCTGGCCTGCCTCGATCTCGTACTGTTTCTGGCAGCCCACCAGCCCCACGATCTCGTATTCCTGCTCAAAGAAGGGCTCATAGAACGCGCCGTCCTCGTCCAGAAGGCTGAACGCCGCGTGGGGTATGCCGCCCAATGAACTCAGGTCCCTATACATCGCGCAGACAAAGGGCATATTTACCTTGCTGCCCACCGTAAGCCTATTTCTGCGGGCAAAATCCAGCGATACCATGCACACCGGCGCACCGGACGCAAACTCCTCTTGGGTTATCTCCCTGCCGTCCAGCAGGACGATATTCTTTTCGTGCCAACTGGGCAGGACTTCCAGGGCATTGGTAGCCAGGGCGCAGAAACTGTGCGTCCGCTGCTCCACGTTCTTGGCCCACTGGGCGAACACGTATCCGGGGTTGCCCTTCTCATAGAAACCGGCGCCGGTAACTTGGGCGATTTGGGGATAAACGGGAGATTCATTGCCCCAGTCTATATCGTCCGGGAAATTCTCTTGGCCGATATAGTTCCCCTCCCGGTCCGTACGGCCTGTGTGGGGGCGGCTATACACCACATACTCGTCCACCTGGTGCTCCGGGCAGTTCCACCACTTGGCCAGTTCGGCCACATACTTTTCCCCGGGTTCCATGGGATAGCGGGTTTCGCCCCAGCACTGGCACACGGTAATACGGTCGCCCTCATGCAGGGCAAGGTCCGGCGTCGTACAGGTCCCCTGGCTCTGGTTGTCCTTGCTGAACAGGACTTTGGTTACCTCTACTTCCACCGGCGCGCCGTCCTCCCCCACTGCCGCAAGGGGAGAAAACTCCACCACATGGAACGTGTCATCATAGCCATAATGGGAAAACGACGGTTCATGGAACACATAGTAGGGCCGGCTCTCCGGCTTTACAACGTAGTTGGCCCCGGGAAAATCCAGATCTTCCGGGTGTATGTACCCGCCGTAGCCGGTCTTTTGGACAGTCGACGCCCCCATACAGGGGTTGGGCACGGGCACCTTATCGGTGCTGACGGGCATCTGCTCAATATAGCCCACCGTGGCGTAGGTGTCCTCCACGATCTGTATACGCGCATGATTCTCTACGGTAAGCACGGCCCCGGTGACGACCAGCGCGGTGCTGGCGGCCATGAGCAGGAAGAACAGCAGCGCTTTCCACGGCTGCCGGAGCAACTGTTTTATGCTGAAACCAAACATATTTTACCCCCTATTCTACAGCCGCCAGCAGTGTGAACGCGTTGAAACGCAGTAGCAGGGCCAGCGCCACCACGTCCCCTATGCAGGCGCAAAGCAGGAACGCCCCGCATATTGTCAACGCACCCTGGATGGACAGCCCTGCCAGCAGCAACATGGCCGGGAATACCAGCGCGCAACCTGCAAGTTCCGCCAGGAGCGCGGCTAAAAAACAGCCTGCGGCGCACAGGAACCTGGGCCGCCCCAGGGAGATGGATATGGCCATCACCCGCCGGGAACCGCGCATGATGAGAAATATGGCCAGGATTATCATGCCTATTAACAGCGCGAAGAAGGGGCCTTGGAAACGTTTGAAAAGAACCACGGTCTGGCCCAAAGTTTCGGCGGAGGTAATGTACTGCTGGTCGTCCACGGTTATGGTCGCCCCGGTGAAATCCATCATGGTATCGGGGTTGGGCTCAAGAAAGCTTATATCTTTAATGCTGTCCTTAAAGGCGCTTATCTGCCGTGGGTCTTTCATGGAGGCCCACATCTCGTTATAAATCGGA